>PLUZ01000324.1 GCA_003162995.1 Methylocapsa sp.
CGATTGCCGCGCCGGTTGCGCCTCCGAGTGCCGCGCCACTCACGCCGCGCTGTTCGGGCGTGTAGCCGCAGCCGGCAAGCCCGACGGAAGAGATGACGAGTAACGTCAAAATAAGAATCTTTTGCATATCTTTTCCTAGTGTACTTTAGATTTCTCGCATGATCTTGTCCAAAAACTCTGCAACTTTTTTTAAGATCATGCTCTAGCCTATTTACACCCCCATCCCCCAAATTTTAAGCTCACCCCAGTCAATCCGCCGGGTCAAGATGCAAATCGCGCACATCTGTGGATTTTGCGACCGCGCAGCATTTGTACAACGCAAGTCTTTCTAATTTGACAATTGACTTTAACAATTGACGAATTGGCGCAGCGCCCCTATGTGGCTTTGGCCAGTCGGCTGGATGGCCGCCGCTGTCGTTGCGGAGGAAAGTCCGGGCTCCACGGAGACACGGTGCCGGATAACGTCCGGCGGGGGCGACCCCAGGGAAAGCGCCACAGAAAACAAACCGCCGCAAGGCAAGGGTGAAACGGTGCGGTAAGAGCGCACCGCGCGCATGGCAACATGAGCGGCATGGCAAGCCCCACCGGGAGCAAAACCGAATAGGGGCGACGCAAGGTGTTTCTCGCCTGAGAAATCCTTAGATCCGTCTCCGGATCGTTGCCCGGGTTGGTTGCTCGAGGCGGCCGGCAACGGCCGTCCCAGAGGAATGGCCATCACGCGCGCGAGAAACCGCGCGCCATACAAAACCCGGCTTACAGGCCGGCTGGTATTCGCGCGGCGACCCCAGAAGATTGGGAGAAAAGCTCGAAATCCAACACCGTGAGCGTTTCCGTTGAAGCGCTCACGGTTTCTCTTAGGGCGAAAATCACGCGGTTCAGCCCAGTTTGCCCGCCGCATGCGCGAGCAAGGTGTAAACCTTGCCAGTCTCCGACAGGAGATATGTCTTGGCAACGGCTTCGCTGGCCTCATCTTGACTGAGGCCGGCCAGGAGCCGTTCAAACTCCTGCACATAGCGATCGACCGTGGCGCGGAACTCCGGATCGAGCCGGTAGCGCCGGCGGATTTCGTCGAAAGTCTGGGGGCCTCGGCCGACGTAGATCCGCCTTGAGAAGGCATTGGTTTCGCCGCGGCGATAGCGGTCCCAAGCAGCAGCGGCGGCGACGTGATCGATCATCTGCGCGACATCGAGAGAAATTGTTTCGAGCCGTTGCGCCGATTGCGCGGCTTTCGCGGGCGGGTTTTGGACCGGCGGATTTGGGGAAACCGCGGGTTCATCATTATCGACGCGCGCGAGGAGGTCCGAGATCCAGCCGCCGCCGCGTTCGGAAGTTTTCGCATTAGCCGGCGGTGCGGCTATGCGCGGTTTTTGCCGCTCCGGGCGGGGAGGCTCTGGAGCCCGCTGCGGCTCAGCCACCGTCCGCGCAGGTGCAGGTTCGACACGCCGGGGCGATACCGGCTGCGCACTGCGGCCAGCATTGACCGGAGCCGGTTGCGAGACGTCATATGCGCGTCCCGATCTCGTCACGATTTCGTTCAACTCTTCGAGCGCCTTGATCTGGTCGGCGACGGCACGCCGCATGGAAGCCGCCTGCTGTGCGGTTTCCTGCGGCAGCTCGACGGCGCCGCGGCGCAGGGCTTCGCGGGTCGATTCGAGCTCTCGCTGAATCTCACGCGACATGCCACGCAGCTCCGCCGCCGCAGATTGGAACCGCTCCGTGGTTTGCCCTAAAATACCTTCGAGTTCCGCATTGGCCTGCTCGCAGGCGGTGCGCATCGCGGCCGCCATGCTGGCACCTTCCTGCTCAATATTGGTGCGGATGCCGGCGAACTGCTGGTCGATCATTCCACCGGTGGACTGCGAGGTTTCGGCAAGCAAAGCGCTGATATCGCGAGCGCCCGTCGCGGCTTTCTCAAACGAGTCGTCGATCCGTTCCGCGAAGGATTGCATCATCTCTTCCAATTCGTCACGGCGCTCCTTGATGCTCTTGACGAGCGATTCGAGGGAATCGCGCCGCGCGCCGAGCAATTGGTCGAGTTCACCTTGCTGGCGGGAAAGATCGCCAGTGGAATTCGCCAAGCTTTCCCGGTGCTGCGCAATTGTTTCAGCGAGGCTGCCCGCTTCATCAAGCGTAGCCCGCGTGGATTGATTGAATTGATCGATCTCACCGGCGAAGTGCGTGAGAACCGAGCGGAAATCATCCATGCGATCACTTAACGCATGTTCCGCCGCCGCGAAATCCGTGCCGGTTGTGCCAATCGCCTGTTGCAAAGACTCACTGCTGTAGATGAGGCGATCGATCACCTCGGCCATTCCGGTCCGCAACCTTTCGTTCGTCTCGACAAGCGCTTCAATGGATGCCGCGGCACCGGTTTCGATCGAGGCGCGCAAATGCGCCGCCGAGTTCTCGATTGCCGCCGTGAACTCGTTTTGCTTCTCCCCGAGGCGCTGAACGACGGCGGTTGCGCGGCCCTCGATTGTTTGCGTGGTGATTTCGCCGAGGCTCATCATCTCCTCGGCAATTTGCTTGCCGAGGGCGGATAAGGCTTCGACGAGCCGCTCCCCGCGCGTATCGAATAGCTCGTGCAAATCGCCTGAACGCGCAGCCAATGCCGTCTGCAACGCCTGACCGCGTTCCCCGAGAGTCCCTTCGAGGTCGCTGAGCCGATCCGCCAAGGCCACACTGATATCATTGATGCGCTGAGCGAGGCCTTCGCCAATCTCTCCGGCGCGTCCGGCGAGAGTCACGTCGAGATCCGCGACAGCCTGTGCAATTGTATCGCGGATTTCCTCGGCACGCCCGGCGAGCACTTGCTCCAACTGCCCCGCTTCGCGATCCAGCGCCGCGTTGATATTGCCAGTATGAAGGCTGAGCGTTTGATCGATATCTCGTGTTCTCTCGGTGAGAGTTTCAGAGACAACGCGGCTTGTTTCGTCGAGGTCTCCGGAAACCTTTGCAAGACGGTTGACGACGCGTTCCTCGAATTGATTGACCTGGCTGTCCAGCGTCTCGGCGATCGCGGCTGAGCGCGCCGTAAGGGTCGTACTGATTTCCTGAGCTTTTTCATCGAGCGCGCGGATCACGTCGCCACCGCCATCTCCAAGAGCTCTGGCGATCTCGAGGGCTCTGCCTGTCATCGTCTCGCTGAGCACTTGCGCGCGTGAATCGATGCCTTGATCAACACGGGCGATGAGATTGGTAAGTGCCTGGCCAACCTCCTCCGCCTTGGCGGCTGTGCGCGATTCGAAAGCTTCGATATGGGCTTCCAGCACCGCGGCTGCTTCCTGTGCGCGCAAGCCAAGCCTGTCGTTGAGTTCGCCGCCATGGAGCGTGAGCGTGGTTTCGATTGAACCCAGGCGATCGGCAAGCGTCGCTGTAAACCGCTCGACATGCTCGTCGATGCTGTTGGCAACCGCTCCGCCTTGTCCGACGACGGTTTCCTCGAACATCAACAAGCGGCCGGCGAGGGCTTCATTGACCCGGTCGGCATGAGTAGCGATCGCATTGATTGCTTCATTCGCGGTTTCCGCGAAGCGCTCGTTGAGATCATTGGCTTGATAGCCGATCGACGCGATCGCCTGTTGCGCGGTCGCGTCAAAATTCTCGGCTAGCGCTCCGGTGTGATCTGCGAAAACCGCGACAGCTCCGCGTGCGGACGCCGCCAGATGTTCGCTCATCTCATCGGCATGCTTCGTGAGGGCACCAAATGTTTCGTCGAGCGTTGCGGCAAGCCGCTCATGCAGGGCCTCGGCGTGATTTGCATAGGCTTCATCGGAGTGATGCGCGACCGCTTCCAACCGCTCGCTGATTTGTTCGGAATAACCTGACAAGGCCCCGAGCGTCTGGCCGACGGTCGCGGCAAGACGCGATTGCAGAGTCTCGGTATGGCCGGCTAGGGCCGCCGCCGCTTGTGTCGCCGCCGATTCAAGGCGTGTGCTCAGCTCGTCGGCGTGGCTCGTAAGCGCGCCGAAGGTTTCGCTGACGGCCGAGTTCAGACGGGCGTGAAGTGCTTCGGCGTGGCTGGTAAATACCGTCACCGAACGCTGCGCGGTTGTTTCGAGCCGCTCGCTCATCGCGTTCGAATGATTCGACAATGCGCCGAGGGTTTCGCCGACAGTCGAGTCCAGATGCGCGTGGAGACTGTCTGTATGGCCCGTGAGCGCATCGACGGAACGCTGCGTTGTCAATTCCAGGCGTTCGCTCATATCATCCCAATGATGCGAGAGCGCACTGAGGGTTTCGGCGCTTGTCGCGGCGAGTTGCTCACGCAGCGCCCCGGTTTGCCCAGTGAGCGCGGCGAGCGTGGTCTTCGCCGTCGATTCGAGACGCTCGCTCATTTGGGTGGAATGAGTTGTCAAAGCGCTCAAAGTTTCGCGGAGCGTTGCAGCGAGACGTTCATTCAGCGCACCGGTATGACTGGTGAAAGTCGTGACCGTGTCTCGCGCGGTGGACGCCAGATGGTCATGCAATTGGTGGGAATGGCTCGTCAACGCGGCAAGTGTGTCGGCAACCGTCGTGGCGACCTGCTGGTGCAACGCTTCGGTATGGCTCGTCAGGCTGGCGGCTGTCGCGTCGGCAGTCGCGGCGAAGCGTTGATAAAGCTCGCTGCCATGCTGGTCGAATTTCGCATGAAGCCGGGCCTGACTTTCATCGAGTAGCGCCGCAAGAGCCAAGCCCGAGTTTTCGAAGGAATCGCGCGCTTCGGCGGTGCGGTCTTGGATCAGGCCCGCGACGCGCTCGCTCGTCGCAGCCAGATTATCATGCAGCGCACTGCCTTGTACCGCGACAACATCATGCAGGCGATCGCTGGTTTCAGCCAAGCGAACCACGAGATTTTCGCCGCGCGAAAAGATTGTGTCGGCGATCCGCGCGCCGGTGGCGTCGAGCCGTTGCGCGAGGGCATCGCCGCGAAGTTCCAGATCAGCGGTGAGAGTCTCCCTGGCGTTCTTAAATCGTTCGTCGATCTCCGCCAAGCGCTCGGTAAGCGTCTGCGCGATGCCATCGCTCGCCCCCGCCAGATTGGCTGTGGCGTCCTGTCCCGATTGCGCCAACCGCATGATGAGATCATTCCCATGCGAGGACAATTGATCGACGAGATCGTCCCGGCCATGGTTGAGCGCTGTTTTAATTTCCTCACCTTTGGTATTGAGCGAGGCGGTGACCCGGCCGGCCGCTTCACCGACGCTTTCCGCGAAACGCGAGGAAGCACCGGCAAGATCGCGGGAAAGATTATCATGCGCCAGGGCAATCGCGCCCCGCACACGATCGGCATTGGTCAGAATGGATTCCCGCTCGGAAGCCAATTCATCGATCAGGGAACGGACACGGCGTTCATTGTCAGAATAGGACCGTTCCAGATTGGAGACTTCGGATCTGACTAGGGTCTCGAGTTCGCTTGCTCTAGCGAGCGCGCGTTCGATGCCATCTCCCATCGAGGCCACCTCGCGGCGGATGGCTTGGGAAAGCGTGACCATCTGCTCGGTGGCGATGGTTTCGGGCTCGGCCAAACGGACTGCGACTTCAGTCATCGAACGGGCGGCTAGCCGCATCTCCTGACCCCGGCGAAGCAGCGCCGCAGTCACCAAAAAGAAGATAACGGGACCGGCGATAGTCATAAAAGCGAGTGTGACCTGAGGCAACAAAGCCCCGGGCGAAAGATCGAAAAGGACCGCGCGGTTGGCGATAAAATAGCCGAGCGACAGGATAACCCACAATACCGAACAGGCCGCGGCGAAAATTGCCGGACTCCGATTGTAACGGGTCTGAAACGCGCGCAGAATCTCGCCGGCTGATTGACGATCGTCGTTGGCCGGCCGTATCGAAGGCGCGGTCACGCCGGATTGCTCCGGAACTGGCCTCTCTTCGACCTGGGCGGAATTTGCGCGCGCCGCAGCTAACAATCGATCCTCGTTGATCGTCGTCAGCGATGGCTCCGGCGTCCGCACGGAATCGCGTGCCCGCCGCGAAGTCTCGGGATGCGGAGCCGCGGTTTCGCGGTCTCCCGGCACACGCCCCTTCGTTTTGTCCGCGCTGGCGGCGCCTATGGGATTTGCCGGCGCTTCGCCCGGTTCGGCGCCTTCGCCCGTGGCATGAAGATTCAACGCCTCTTCGATGGCCAAAAGTGCTGCCGCCGCAGGATCGTGAGCCTTATTGGAACTCGCCATCGGACGCCTCTCAAAACTTCTTCGCGAGGAAGTCTAAACTCCCAGCGGACACAGATGAGCGATCCCTAACGGAACCGTTAACCAATTCTTACTTTACAACCGGAACGACAGGATTCAAACTCAGCAATTGCAAGGATTTAGAAACATCGTTAATGCAGCCACGCGTCATAAGTTGAGTGAGCACTTTTTACAAACGCGCAGACGGCTCGCCAAAACATCCCTCGGGGTTTCAAAACCCGCTTTCCCGCCGCCGCGTGAGACTCAAGCAGGATGACCGGCCCATGAGGAACCCGCAATCCGGCAAAGGGGCAGCTATTAAACAGTACTGATATCAAGATGTTAGCTGCCATCGGCCAGGCGCCGCGAATATCTCCGGCCTCGAGGTCCCGTAGCCGAATGCAATCTCGAACAAAGCCTTAAAGATGCCCTTGCCCAAGTGCGTAGCAGCGGTTAGAATAATTCTAAGCCATTCCTAGCTCGTCTGAAAAGCTGGAAGGTTGGCTTCCGTGATTCTTGGTTTTAAAGGGAATTTGAATATGGCAGCACTCAACGGCAGCAAGACCGAATCCAATCTGAAAGCCGCCTTTTCCGGCGAGTCCCAGGCAAATAGGCGATATCTTTATTTCGCACAAAAAGCTGACATCGAAGGCTACAACGACGTGGCTGCGGTGTTCCGTTCGACCGCCGAGGGTGAAACGGGCCATGCACATGGGCATCTTGAGTACCTCGAAGCGGTCGGCGATCCTGCCACAGGCCTGCCGATCGGCGAAACCTCGCAAAACCTCAGCGCGGCCGTCGCCGGTGAAACCCACGAATATACCGACATGTATCCTGGCATGGCGCGTACCGCCCGCGAAGAGGGCTTTGAGGAAATCGCAGATTGGTTCGAGACACTCGCCAAGGCCGAGCGCTCACACGCCGGCCGCTTCCAAAAAGCCCTCGACGAATTGCGGAAATAGTCGCTTCGGACGATCAAAAGAAATAACCGCTGGTTGCTATCCCGAAATTGCGCTCTTCTTGTTGAGGAAAGCGGAAGCTTGGATAGCGCCAGGGGCGGAACCCCGCCACGGTTTTACAAATGGCGCTTGGCCAGCAGCGAGCACATAATCTTCGTCGGCTCCATGAATTCGCGTCATGAAATGGCCCGGCTTGCCGCCGGGCCATCCTTTTTCATCTCTTCTCAATAGAAGTGAATCGCATGAGTGAAGGTGGTCTTGACGCTCCGTCCCGGCATCCGTTGGACTGGCAAAACCCGGATTTCTATGACGAAGCAAAGCTCGACGCCGAAATGCGGCGGGTGTTCGATATTTGTCACGGCTGCCGCCGCTGCTTCAATCTCTGCGATTCATTTCCACGCCTGTTCGACCTCATCGACGCCGCCCCCAATGGCGAATTGGATACGGTCGACAGCAAAGGTTTCAAGCCGGTCGCCGATGCCTGCACACTCTGCGACATGTGCTTCATGACGAAATGCCCCTATGTCCCGCCGCATGAATTCAATCTCGATTTCCCGCATTTGATGCTGCGTTATCGCGCGGTTGAGGCAAAACAAGGCAAGACGCACACGGCGGACCGCGAACTTGCCAAGACCGACCGCAATGGCAAGGTCGCGCGTTTCCTTGCGCCGCTCGCCAACTGGGCTACGGACAGAGCCAATAAGGTCATGCGAGGACTCGTCGAAAAGGTGACGGGTCTCGACAGGCGGGCTTTTCTGCCAAAATACCGTGCGAAGAGCTTCGAAACACTGAGCGAAAGCGATCCGCCCCTTGTCAATCGCGAAGCACCTGCTTTTGGCCGCAAGGCGGTGATCTATGCGACGTGTTTCCCCAACTATAACGAGCCAGGCATTGGTCTATCGGCGCGCGCCGTGCTTGCGAAGAACGGAGTCGAGACGCAGGTCTTGCATCCGCATTGCTGCGGCATGCCAATGTTGGAGCAAGGCAATATCGCGGAGGTCGCGAAAGCGGCCAAGGTCGTGGCCATGGCAATGCGTCCTTGGATCGAAAAAGGCTATAGCATCGTCGCGCTGGTTCCGTCCTGCGCCTTGATGTTGAAATTCGAATGGCCATTGATTTTGCCCGGCAACCCCGACATTGAGCTTTTGTCGAAATCCACCTTCGATCTGAGCGAATATGTCGTCGACATCGCCCGCAAGGAAGGGATCGCGCCGGGGCTGGCACCGGTCGCGCGTGACGGCGTGGCCTTGCACATTTCCTGTCACTCGCGGGCGCAGAACATGGGCCAGAAGGCGCGCGAGATGCTGAAGCTCATCCCAGAGGTCAATCTGCAAGTGATCGAACGCTGCTCCGGACATGGCGGCTCATGGGGCTATAAGCACGCCAATTTCGAGACGGCCCTGAAGGTTGGCGCGCCGGTTGCCCGCCAAGCGGCGGCAAGCGGCAAGGCTGTCGTTACATCCGAATGCCCCCTCGCCGGACTGCATATAGCGCAAGGCATCGAAAGGCAGGACGGCGCTGGGGAAAAGCCGCGCCTCGCCGGGCACCCGATTGAAATCGTGGCCGAGGCCTATGGACTTGATCCATGATCAACACGAAATCAACACGAGGCTCGCACTGCTTTCGCGTGGATCCTGGAGCACCCCATGAACCAGAAGCATAATCTCACGCCGGGCGATATCTTGACCCCTGAGGAATATGGCAAGATTCGCATGGAAAGCCGGAAAAAGATTTCCGAGCGCAAGCGCAACCGGCGGGTCGATGTAGGCCCCTATGTCACGTTTTATTTTGAAAATTATGAGACCATGTGGTGTCAGGTCCACGAAATGGTTTACATTGAAAAAGGCGGTGCGGAACAGGTCAAGCAGGAGCTTGAAGCCTATAATCCGTTGATCCCTAAGGGTCAGGAACTCGTCGCCACCTTCATGATCGAGATCGACGATCCGGCCCGGCGCAAATATATTCTCGGCAGTCTCGGCGGGGTCGAGGAGTCTGCATTCATCTCCATCAGCGGTGAGCGCATCATGGGAGCGCCTGAGGCAGATCAGGACCGGACCCGATCGGATGGCAAAGCGTCAGCGGTCCAGTTTGTCCATTTTCCGTTTACGCGCCCTCAGATCGAAGCATTCCGCAGTGGGATCGCGCAGGTGATCATCGGATTCACACATCCCGCCTACGGTCACATGACGATTTTACCGGAACCGGTGCGAGCCGAACTCGCCGGCGACTTCGATTGAAACGAGTCAGTATGGGGCTCCCAAGGCTAGCTGCGCCTTTGCATGCCCTGCCGTATCCGCTATGAAGCGGCGGTCAATATTGGCTTTCTTTACTTTAGGGACATCATGGCGATCGAACGCACTTTTTCTATTCTGAAGCCTGATGCAACGCAGCGAAACCTCACCGGGGCGATCAACGCGGTGATCGAAAAGGCGGGACTGCGCATCGTCGCGCAAAAGCGCGTCCGGATGACGCGCGAGCAGGCGGAGACTTTTTATGCTGTGCATAAGGAGCGCCCATTTTTCGGCAAGCTCGTCGAGACCATGACGGCAGGACCTGTCGTTGTGCAAGTGCTCGAAGCCGAGGACGCGATCAAAAAATACCGTGACGTGCTCGGCGCAACAGATCCCGCGAAGGCCGCGCCCGGCACGCTTCGCAAGGAATTCGCGGTGTCGCTCAGCGAGAATTCGGCGCATGGCTCGGATGGTCCCGACACCGCCGTTGTCGAGATCGCGCAATGGTTCTCGGGCAATGAGATTGTCGGGTGAAGCTCCGTAACCGGAGCTCGATTGAGCTAGCGGCAGGAGGAGGCCATGATCGCCTTACCTTAAGCCGCTCATGGTTCGTGCTCTACAAACCGAAAGGAACCCGCAAGGACATTGGCAGCGCCGCAGGCTCGTTGATATAGACGCGATTGCCTTCGACGCGCAGGCGCCCTTCGGCGGCGCAGGCAAGCGCGGCGGGATAGATCGCGTGCTCTTCTAAAAGCACGCGGGCGGCGAGCGACGCGGGCGTATCGGAATCGAGGACCGCGACCGCCGCCTGCGCGATAATCGGGCCTTCGTCCAAGGCCGGCACCACGAAATGCACGGTGCAACCATGGATTTTTACGCCGTCGGCCAAGGCGCGCGCATGCGTGTCGAGACCGCGATAGGCAGGCAGAAGTGCGGGATGAATGTTCAAAAGCCGCCCCTGCCATTGGCCGACGAACCAGGGGGTCAGCATCCGCATGAAGCCTGCAAGGCAGATTAGCTCGACACGATGCAATTCGAGCAAAAGCTGCATCGAGCGTTCGAACTCCTCACGGCCGGCATAAATTTTGTGATCGGCGACAGCGCAGGCGATTTTGTGCTCTTTGGCGAAGGCCAAACCGGCCGCGTCTGGCCTATTCGACAAAACAAGGACGATTTCGGCTGGGTAGGAAGGATCTCGCGCGCGCTCGACCAATGCCTGCATGTTGGAGCCACGTCCGGAGATTAAAACAGCGGTGCGCTTACGCCGGATCGTCACAGCCCGAGCCGCCCGGACAGGATAACCTGCTCGCCCCCCGCAACCGGTACGATCCGGCCGAGCGGGACAGGATCCTCGCCGGCCGAGCGAAGTGCGCGCGAAACCTCGGCGGCCTTGCCGGAACCGGCGATCACAACCATCCCTATGCCGCAGTTGAAGGTGCGCAGCATTTCGCCGGTAGCGATGTCCCCTTTTGCCGCGAGCCAGCGGAAAACGTCTTGAACGGGGATCATTGAGGCATCGATTTCGGCGCCGAGACCCTTCGGCAGGACCCGCGGAAGATTATCTGGAAAGCCGCCGCCGGTGATATGGGCCAAGGCCTTGACGCCATCCGTCTCAGTCAGGACACGGAGAACGGATCTTACATAGATACGGGTCGGCGTGAGCAGCACCTCCGCCAGGGTTTTATCCGGCGCGAAAGGCACGGGAGACGTCCAGGCGAGCGAAGTTTGCGCGACGATTTTCCGCACCAGCGAAAATCCGTTGGAATGGAGACCTGAGGACGGCAGGCCAAAAAGCAAATCGCCGGCCTCGATGTCCCCTCTGGGCAAAAGCTTTTCGCGCTCGACCGCGCCGACGGCAAAGCCGGCAAGATCGTAATCGGAGCCAGCGTAAAGCCCCGGCATCTCAGCGGTCTCGCCGCCAATGAGCGCAGCGCCGGCCTCGATACAGCCCTTTGCGATACCGCCTACGACACAGGCCGCGGCATCGGCATCGAGTTTCCCGGTCGCGTAATAATCGAGAAAGAAAAGCGGCTCAGCGCCTTGCACGACGAGGTCGTTGACGCACATGGCGACAAGATCGATTCCGATCGTGTCATGAATTCCGGCCTCGATCGCGATTTTAACTTTGGTGCCGACCCCATCATTGGCGGCGACCAGGAGCGGATCACGAAAGCCCGCCGCCTTGAGATCGAAAACGCCGCCGAAGCCGCCGATTTCGGCATCGGCACCACGCCGCCTTGTGGCGCGCACAATAGGCTTGATTTTTTCAACCATTGCATTGCCAGCATCGATATCGACGCCGGCACCGGCATAGGTGAGGCTTTCCCTATCTGTCATATCGCTCCTGGCGCAAGCCCGCCCATGCCAGAGTTCTTTCCTGTTTCAACCGGCAAAAAGTGCCGTAACGCATGATCTGATAAAAATTGCAGATTTATTAAATAATATCATGCCAGAAAACATAGAAAACAAAGTGATAAAGTCCGTGAGCGATCAAGCTGAAAGCGATCATGGGTGAAGGGATTGAATCAAAATATTTTTTGCGATCCGCAGGAGCGGTTTGCCAAATTGCTGTAACCGCTGCCGCCGTTCAAGGCAAGATCGCCGCAGATTACCCCCGGCGCAGGGCGAAACCCTTCCACTGGGAACGGAAGCCATCATGTTAAGCGCATTGAGCATTAAGGCTTGGATACGCTGAGGAGGCGCTTCGAGACACTTGCAGACAGATCCTAATAAACCAGGCGCCCTCGCGGCAAATCCACACGTGCCGCGGCTTCAATTTGTCGAAACAAACCGATGATTATTTATTTCCGCAGTTTGCCAAATTTAATTTCGCTCGGCCGTCTCGTGCTCGTGCCCGCGATCGTCGCGATGATCGCCGAAGAGCGATGGAAAGAAGCCTGCATTGTTTTCATCATTGCCGGAATTTCCGACGCGGTCGATGGCTGGATCGCCAAGACCTTCGATCTTCGCACCGAACTCGGCGCCTATCTCGATCCTTTGGCCGACAAGGCGCTCATCGTGTCGATCTATGTGGCGCTCGCCATTGTTGCGGTGCTGCCCGCGACACTCGTCATCCTCGTTGTCGCCCGCGATATGATGATCATTGGCGCGTTCATGATTTCACTCGTCATGCGCAAGCCGGTGAAGGTCAAGCCGCTGATGATCTCGAAGTTGAATACGGCAGCGCAAATCAGCTTTGCGGCGATGGTTCTTGGTGTCAAAGCTTTCGGTTTCCCGGCTGGCATGTGGTTCGATGTTTCGCTTTACTGCGTGGCGGCTTTGACCCTTGCCTCGACGGCAGCCTATATCGGCCAGTGGATAAAACATATGAATCTTTAACGCGGCGACGCAGTCTGTGGACAAAGAGGGAACACTCAACCGCCCCTCGCAGACGGGCCGGCCGGATCCCCTGGCTGCCAACCGCGGCACCTAGAGTTAAGGTTAGCTGCGAGAGCTGACGGAAGGCGGCGACGGCGATGCGGATCGAATGGCAGATCGGCTTCTGGACCGGCGCATTTTTGCTCCTCGTTCTTTTGCTATGGCTTTTCAGCAGCGTGCTTCTGCCTTTCGCGGCAGGCATCGCTCTCGGCTATCTGTTGAACCCCGTCGTCGACCGGCTGGAGAAGTTGGGTTTCAATCGGCTCGGCGCGACACTTCTCATCATGACCTGCCTCGTGCTTGTTCTGGTGCTGATTTCGGTTTTGATCGTGCCTGTCTTGTGGCGTCAGCTCGCAAGTTTCATCGAAGCATTCCCGGCCTATGCCGTCAAGCTGGAGGAACTGGTCACGGCCGAAACAGAGCGCCTTTCGCGAGAATATGGCGGCGTTCTGACGCAAAACTTTGGCCTTGGCAGCAAAGCAAGCGGCGAACTGGCAAATGCCACCAACGATCTTGTCAAGCAGGCGGCGCAATGGGCGGCTTCATTTCTGAAGTCGCTTTTGACCGGCGGCGCGGCGCTGGTCAGCTTGATGTCGCTGCTTGTGGTAACGCCTGTCGTGATTTTCTACATGCTTCTCGATTGGGACAAGATGATCGCGACGATCGATGGGCTGGTGCCGCTGCGTCACCGCGAAACGGTGCGGGCACTTGCCCGCGACATCGACACGGCCTTGGCGGGATTTTTGCGCGGCCAAGCCNNCTTTTGATCGGCCTCACGGCAGGGATCTTGAGTTTCATCCCTTATGTCGGCTCTCTGACCGCCCTGGTCTTGTCCTCCACGGTCGCGATCGTGCAGGGCTGGCCCCAATGGAAGTTGCTCGTCATGTCGCTTGGCGTCGTTTTGATTGGCCAGTTCCTCGAAGGCAATATTTTGTCGCCGAAGCTCGTCGGCGATTCGGTGGGGCTGCATCCGCTATGGCTGATTTTCGCGCTTTTGGCGTTCGGCAGTCTGTTTGGTTTCACCGGCCTAATTACCGCCGTTCCCCTTGCCGCCGCCGCCGGGGTGATCTTGCGATTTGCCGTCAAGCGCTACCGCGAAAGCAATCTTTATACGAACGCGTCCGGTCCAAGCCCCAAAATTCTTCTCGAATCCCATCATCTAGATAATGACGGGGACCGTTGAAATGACCGGGGAGAAACCCCGCCGCCTGCGGCCCGAAAGCCCTCAATTGACGCTGGAACTTGCCCCGGAGCCGGGCTTTGAGCGCGAAAATTTCGTTGTGTCTGGCTCGAATGAGCAAGCCTATGCGATGATTGAGCGCTGGCCGGACTGGCCGGATCCGGTGCTGCTTATTCTCGGTCCGCCGGGAGCTGGCAAAAGCCATCTTGGCGCGATATGGGCTTCGATCGCCAAGGCTGGCGTTCAATCGGCCGCTGCCTTAGCAGCAGCGAATATCGAAGCACTGGCGGCGGCCGGACCGCTCCTCCTTGAGGATGCAGATGCGATCGGCGAAGCCGAAACGCAGCTATTTCATCTCATTAATCTCATGCGCGAAAATAGCATTGCGCTGGTGATCACGGCGAAAGCGCCGCCCGATGCCTGGGGGTTGCGGACTGCCGATCTTTTGTCGCGGTTGCGTCTCGCGCCAACGGTCGCGATCGGGCCGCCGGATGATGCTCTGATGCGGGCCGTTCTTGTCAAGCTCCTGATCGACCGGCAGCTTGTCATCGATACGAGCGTGGTCGGCTATATTGCCTTGCGGCTTGAGCGTTCGCTTGACGCGGCGCGCACTTTTATCGACGCACTCGATCGCGAGGCTTTGGCGCGCCAATGCCGGATCTCCCGCGCAATCGCGGCTGATGTGCTAGCGTCCCTTAAGGGCTGTGAGGAGCAAGCTTCCTTGTGCGATGAAAAAGACGTGTTCCGATAGAACATGATCGCTTTAAGTTGAATCGTTCATGATTACGAAGTCATCGCTTCGTCGCATGATCAAATTTCAAAAGTCAGCAACTTTTGGGGATCACATCTAGCCGCACGGATGGCTTGTAGCTGTGGCTGCCGGGAATGCCGCCGATTACGGCCCGACGTAGCGGATCGTCCGTCCGTTGGGGTCTGTGATGGTTTGTCCAACGGTAATATTATCTTCGGTTGCAGACCGTCCCGTGACGATGCCGTGTTCACCAGCTGTTTGTCTACCCGTGATCGAACCGGGTGCGTCAAGCGCGGCAAGTGCGCTGCGTTCTCGCTGCGAAAGTTTCTTGATTTCAGAAATTTTTCGAAAATCCTCCGGCTCGTGATGACTGCCGGAATAGCCCACAAAAATCCTTATCCCAGCTTGCGTCATAACCGCGTCGCCACGGTGCAAACTCGCGTCATACATAAGATCCGTCGGCGCATGCGGCCCCACAGGACGGTCTCTCCTATCGGCGACTACCAGCTTCCGGCGCGCCGCGAAATTATGGGCACGCCAATGGAAATTGCGATCCGCATGCCTGCGAAAATGATTAGGATAGGCGTCATAAGGCCGGACGGCCTGCGTCTGGGGCGGCCCAAACAAGAAGTCGAAAAACCCAGCCTGCGCGATATTTGGAAAGATAATGCCGGGAACGGCGCTTGCCGTCCATAAAGCAATCGCCCAGAGGCGATGACCACGCGCAGTTTTCATGATCAAACTCATCACTCAATAAGGCCAATTCAAAGACGCTCTAAAATAGACCACATATCTAGATCTAACCTTTCCTCATGTCGAGACAGTTCGGCTTTTCTCACGTGCTTTTTCGCATCCGCTCATATTCGGCACGGACAATATGTACACCATAGCGGCGTTCAAGTCTGAGGACTGTGAAATGGCCATGCGCGATCGTCTGAAAATGATCGGCGAAGGCATAATTGATGGCCGCCCCGCCTGCGGCACCGATCAGCGGAACGCTTTGGGCCACTAGCTTTTGCGAGACGGCGGCCCCGAAATGGCTGCCAATTTGCGCCACCAAACGGACGAGCGCCGGCGCGACCTCGCGAGTGGCGCCGCGGCTCGCGAGAAAGCTTGCCGCTTCGGTTACCGACTTCGCCAATATGGCGCGAATCGCGAAATAGCCGGTTTCCAGGACAGCTCCATCCCTATAATTCGAGTCCTGAACATCGGCGTCCGGGAAATGAACCGCGTGGTTGGAACCGGCTCTACCACCAAAGGCAAAGACCTCGAGGCAGGCGAGTGCGGCTCGCGGGTCGGACAGGTCCTGACCCTCAAAACGGCCAATGTCGGCAATCGAGCGCAGCATGATCGTGGTGGAAAATGGCAATTCGACCGGCAGGCTCGAAATACCGAAAGCGCCGCCGGCGGCTCCGGCGAGAACCGCGATGCTTTTATGCATGCGGCGTCTGTCTTTAAGCGGTTTGCCAGCTAAGCTTCGCAAGGCGAAATCGAGCCCGCTTCTCACAGCCGCCTCCGCCGCCCTATTCGCGATTTCCGCGATGTTCCCTGGCAGCAATGATCCGATGGCATTCGCCTGCCGCCCAAGAAGCGAACTCAGCCGGATCGCCAGACTCGTTCGTTCTAGGTCATACACGGCCCGTCCCAAAGCCTGCTGATCCTCGATCGAGAGCCGGGACGCCCCGGCGGAAAAGGTCAAGTCTCCAGAAATGGATTGCTCCGCGCTGACCAGGGAATTCATGGGAAGCCTCACTAATGACAGCCGCGCACGCAAAAAACTCGTACTCACCGCAAATGGCCAAAACCGCGCCCTGCCCGCCTCCTTGATCATACATGCGTGATCGACGCCAGCCCAGTCTTATGCTATTTATATAAAAGTTTTTCGTCTGCAATGCTCATGGCTACTTCTGTGTCGTTGCGCTTTAGTTTGCATGGGCTGTCATATTTATGTTGGTTCCAAACCTTTCGATTTGATCACATTGAAAATCATATGCTTAATTTGATGTAGCCTATTGTAGAAGATTTAGTCTCATCTATCTGTTTTCAAATCCTCTGGCGCTATTTCGATCAAATCCGATCACTTTGCTTATAACCGCCGCAAAGCCAGCCTGGCACCATCGCCTGACATGGGAACGAGAGGCGAAAAAATGAAAGATTGGAGAGATTGGAGAGCCAGGGCGTCAAACTCGGCGATGACTTTGTTCTTGATAGCGTCGCCGGCAGCGGGGTTGGCCGCCTTGACGATCTCGCCCGCCGCGGGCGCCGAGACCGGCAGCACCATGGTTGCCTCTTACGCCCGGATAGGCGGCCCGACGAGCGTGCCATATGGCTGGGCGGATTTCTGCCGCCGTTATGCCGGAGAGTGCGACAGCGGTCCGCTCGCGCCGCTGGACATTAATCTGACGCCGAAGACGATGAAGGAAATCGGACGCGTCAGCCAATGGGTCAATGCCCATATCAAACCGGTGTCGGACATGGAGCATTGGGGAGTCATCGACCGGTGGGACTATCCGTCCGACGGAAAAGGCGATTGCGAGGACTACGCGCTGTTCAAGCGCAAGATCCTTATCGAGGAAGGGTTTCCGCGTCAGGCGCTACTAATGACGGTCGTCAAGGACGAACATAACGAAGGCCACTCTGTCCTGACCGTCAAAACCAGTGCCGGCGAGTTCGTCCTCGATAATATGAATGACGAGGTTAAGCCCTGGGACCGTACCGGCTATCGTTTTGTCAAACGTCAGTCGCAAACCGACCAGAACGTATGGGTGCAAATCGGCGATCCGACGACGGCACCAGATTATGTTTCACGATAGAAATTTTGTTCGCGCTATATCGTGGATTTCGCCGCAAGTTTACGGTCCGCGCCGACAGGACGCATAATGAATCTAAGTCGAACAATCCGAACATGATGTTTCTAAGAATCTCGGCTTTTGGGGAGCCGACTCTATCCACTACGATTTTAGTAACAGTGGATAACGCTCTAGTTTGAGATCTGGGTTTAGAAGTGAGAACCTGCACATTTCGAGGAAGTATGCTGCAATCGGATTGTGCAGCTGGGTCTCGGAGTGGAGGTGCGACACAATTGCGATGATGTCTTCGATCTTTGCTCCCGGAGCGGTTTCATTGGAAGTGCGCTTTTCAGCGCTAGGCTGATCAACTTTGTTGTGGCCATTCATTGCATGGTCCTCCGGACGTATCGAACTTGCAAAACGCGACATGACCGTCAGCGTGGTTTATGCGACATCTTTCACATTCTCATCCTGTCGCGGGGATGCGATTGACAAGCGTGTTGTCACAGAATTTTTCGTTGGCCTGCGAGGCATCCGCCCGCTCGAAGCTTCCAGAACTCCCGGCCGGTCCCAATCGCCTTCCGGCCGCAGAATCACCATCGGTTTGCTTTTCAATGATATGGGACCGGCTATGGGTTCGAGATCGAGAACCATTTCTGTATAGCGATAGTCCGAGAATACGAATGTTTCCCGGTCCGGCAGGGGCTTCGCGCCAAATCTCGCCCAAAACGGGTCCAGACCTTCACGGGAATGGCCGTAGAAACGGGTAAATCCTTTGCGCTGGGCGAAGTCGATTCCAGCGCGAACCAAGTCGAACGCGAGGGTGGACCGGCGGAAACTCTTACGCACCGCGAGGCGCTCAAGCTTTACAAAGTCACTAAAAAATCGCGCGCGAAGACATCCAGCAGGCTCCCCCCGAATAAAGCCGATGAAATGTGTCGCGCAATGATCGTTGCCGTCGAACTCTTCGACAAATGGGCAATCCTGTTCCGCCATATAGACGGATGCGCGGATGCTATAAACCATCAGTAAATCATCGAGGCCACGGACGATTCTTACTTCGGTCCGCCGGTTGCTGCGCCCCGCTAGACTCTTGGCATTTGCTGCGGCGGTCTCATTTCGCGCGCTCTGTCTCACGATGTTCTTCATAAGCTCTTTCCTACTCACCTTGGACGGTCATAAACCCAAATCGAGTTTGCCTCGGTGCCTGCAAGCGGGTGGAAGCCTGCCCTGATCATGAACGCGTTGCCCTTCAGGGTGCTCGGTTTCGCGTACAAATCCGCTCTCGCATAGCTATCTTGCTTGAGCCATTGCATGACATTGCCTGCGGCTCCCACAGCCATGCCGGGCGCGCAAACAGCCCATACGTAGATAGCCGCGGCTGTTTCACCCGGGCGCGCCAAATGTTCTGGGCTCGGGTCTGCTATCGAGAGGCTATAGTGAAGAAGGCGCGCAAACCCGCTGTCATTTAGCAACAAGGCGGCGAAACAGCCGACAAGTTCCTGCCTGTTACGGATTGCAAGAATGCTGCGGGAATGCCGCTGCACTTGCGCAAGCGCCGTATAGGTTCCTTTCAGACCCGGAATATGCCTGGCGGTCATCGTGGCCAAACCTGGCAGGTCTTCGTCCAACGCCGGAGTGAACGAAAATCTGGGGTTTGGGAGCATATGCTCCAAATCCAAGCATTGAGACGCTGCATTAAAGCATTTCTGGGCTTTCAGCGGCATTGTTTTCGGTCTCTACAGATGTTAATAGTTCATTGTTCACTGATGATAACGGCATCATATTGCCATCGCGGATTAATGTCGTGGCCCATAATTTGCGTCGCGGCGGTGCAAAAATGCATCGCGATGTCCCAGATATATTACGAACCTTGTCGTGGGATGATCTGCGGGTTTTTCTGGCCTGCGCTGAACAAAGCAGTTTTCGAAAAGCAGCAAAACTTTTGAAAATTAACTCGGCGACGATTGTTCGCCGCATTGAGCGGCTCGAACAGGTCATCGGGTACCGTTTGTTTGTTCGTCACACGGATGGCGTGTCGGTGACGGCCGAGGGCCGCATGGTTATGGACCATGCCCGGACAATGGAACACGCGACTTTCAATATCGTCCGTCAGTCGCAGATATCTCCCGAAGGGATCCGCGGTCTCGTCCGGGTTGCCATTACCGAAGGACAAGGCACATATTGGGTTTTGCCTAGGCTTCTCGAGTTTCAAAAAGCCAACCGCTATCTTACTTTTGAACTGCAAGAAACCATGGAATTGACTGACGTCGGCCGGTTAGAAGCCGATATTTCAATTCAGTTCCGGCGTCCCGAGCGTCCAGATCTCATGGCCGTTCAGCTTGGGTATCTGCACAACTATCCCTTTGCCTCCGAGTCCTACACAAAGGCGTTTGGAATACCAAAGGCCTTGAGTGAGGCGAAATTTCACAGAATTATCGAGCAAATCTCCCCGCTGCTGGAGCAAGGCGCTTATGAGCGTCTATTGGGCGTCGAAAGCGTCGAAGGCATTGTTGGCGTAAGAACAAATACAAGCTCCGCTGTTCTTTACGCGGTGGAACGGGGAGCCGGTATTGGCATGTTGCCAAATTATGCTCTTGCACTCGGCGCGAAGCTTGTCCCTATTGAACTTGCCCGCGTTTAG
>PLUZ01000436.1 GCA_003162995.1 Methylocapsa sp.
AGCTCTCAACCAACTTCGCACCATACGTAGCAGTCTGCGCTTCTCCGCGCGGCGCTGTCAAAGTCGCATAATCCCCAATATGGAACCTTGCGGCGAAACCGTCTGGTCAATGCGCCCCAAGTCAACGCGCCGCCGCGTTGGGGGCGTTGACACGTCATTGGCGTAATGAGATTGGATCATCGACAAACCGGAAAGGCGCGGCGGCGGGAGGACATGGCAACAACTGAGAAAGAGACGGCGGGCGCGCTCGATACTGACCTGATCCAGCTCGATGCGTTCCTGAGGTCCGACAAGGCCCCGCCAGAATGTATGATGCTATCGGATCTCGATGGCTTCCTGACCGGGATAGCAGTCGGACCAGAATTCATCCTGCCGAGCGAGTGGCTGCCTGTGGTTTGGGGCGAAGAAGCCGCAACATTCGCTAACGAAACGCAAGCTCGGATCGTGCTCGCCGCGATCATGGGCCATTACAACCAAATTTTGCGCCAGATCGGCGAGTGCGCGCCCCAGCCGATCATTTGGCGCACCAATGACGGTACCACCATCGCCTCCGACTGGGCCAAAGGCTTCGCCCATGCCATCGCCTTGCGTCCAAACCTATGGAAGCAGCTTGCCACGTCAGAGGCCGCCGTGTTGCTGACCCCCATCATGCTTCTGTGCTCTGATGAAGAGAACGGGCGCAGCGCGCGGCTCGACCTCTCGCCCGAAGAAATGATCAAGACAATGGAGGAGGCGTCTGACGCCATCCCAGCCACCGTCCTGGCTATTTCCGCCTACTGGCGCATGGAAGCTTCGAAAGAGACCAAGCGCGCCAGCAATTTGCAGACAGCATTAAAAACCGGTCGCAATAACCCATGCCCATGCGGCTCAGGTAAAAAGTTTAAGAAATGCTGTGGCGCATAAAAGTTGAATTCTAAATTCGTGAATTTCGGAAATTCCGGTTTGAGCTGGTCATGAATCTGATGGTGTGGTAAGCGACGAGTCAAGCCGCCTCGACGCCGCGTCGCGGTTCGAATTTCTGTCCCGCTTCGCGGCCCGCGTGATAGGCGTCGGGCGCGACCATGCGCTTGCGGCTTTGCGCCTTGGCGTGGAACGATAACCCGAGCTTTTCCAATTCATCTTCGATGACGGAAACTTTTATGGGCACGAGGTCACGGCCAGTCGAAAGCCGGTTGGCGATGTCGCGCTCCGATTTCATGCTCCTTAGCTTATCGCGGATTCCATGCGCGAGCCCGAGCTGGAACGAACGCGTCGAAACGCGCCGCGCAGTGGACGCCACCGTAATATCCTCGTTCTTGAAACGAGAAGTTTCAGTCGCAAAAGTCACGACGATCAAATCATAGAGGTAATGCGCCGCCTCGACATCCGCCGGCAGACCGAAAAACACGTAACGGATCGCGCCGCTTGCGGTCGTCTCGATCCACACTTTGCAATCGCAGAATAGGCCGATCGGCGGCACGCAGTCGTCTAGCGGCGTGCGGCGGCGCCGGCCGGTGTCGACGCCGACACCCCCGCAGGTCTGGTCGCGCATCTCGACTTCGCCCAGCGACAGGCCGTAGCGATCGAGCAGTTCCGCCACTTTCCTTGCGGAGGCGAGCGCCTCCTGTTCCGTGCAGCCATGTTCGACGGTTTTGGCGCGCAACGCCTGGATGCGCTGCAGGACGCGCGCGAGCTCTGCGTCGCCGGCGCTATTGTTGGCCCCGGCGCGCCGAGAGGCCATGAGGCGGCGGCGCAATTCCTCAAACAGCGAACGCGTTTCCCCCGGCGCGCGGTTTTCCGCCACGGCGCGGTCGACTGCCGCGGCGACAAACTCAAGTGATTGATCCTTATCGCCGGACCCGGCGGCGGCGCGGCGATCAAGAGTCTCCATCATCATGAAGCTGATGCGCCAAAAGGCCTCCGCCAAGTCCGCGCGGCCGTGTTGGCGGGAGATGACGTTTCGCGCCATCGCTTGGATCAGATGCGGTGGAGAGGCGAGGCGGCGCACCTCCCCGATGATTTCGGCTGAAGGATCCTTGCCCTTCTTCGTCGCCGCGACGGCGCCGGCGAGGCGGTCGAGGCCGTCATATTCTTCCCCCTCGGCGAAGCACGCGAGTTCTTCGAGCGAGTCCTCAGGAAAAATATTCAAGCCCTCAATGCGCAAACCGCCATGGCGCATGACATGCCGATAGACGGCGGCGGCGCAGCGCCGCGGATTGCTCATGCCCTTGCCCGGCCGTACGAAGGAGAGCCCCTCGCCGAGCGCCGCCGCGTCGAGCGGCGTCAATGGCCCGAGCGTGACGAAGCTGCCTCCCGGCAGCGGCGCGAGCCAAACCGCGATATCGGCGCCCATGGCGGCGCCGGGAATGTCTTTATCGAACAAGACCAAGGTTTTGCCGCTCGTCAAATCCTTAACGAAAACCGATTGCGGGGAAGCGCGCGACATCAATTGAATGAGATAAAAGCTCGTCTCGGCCTNNGCCAAGGCTGCGCGCGCCCCGTTATCGGCGTTCACGCGGCGCTGGCGGATAAAGCGTTCGATCGGAGCAGCCCCCAACAGCGGGGGCGTGAACAGCGCCAGATAGCCTGCGAGCGCGGACGCCTCCATGACCAGGAGGCCGCTGGAGGGAGCGTCTGGATCGAGGCTCTTCT
>PLUZ01000243.1 GCA_003162995.1 Methylocapsa sp.
GCCACGAATGCCGCGATCTTATCCCGATCCTTTTTCCCACTCGCGCTTTCGACCCCGGAGGAAACATCGACCCCTTGCGCGTGGGTTTGGGCGAGCGCCACCGCCACATTATCTGCGTCGAGGCCGCCTGCCAGCAGCCATGGTTTCTTGGTTTCGATCGTGCCAAGCAAGCTCCAGTCGAAGCTCTCCCCATTACCTCCGGGCCGTCCGCTGGCGTGGCGCGGCTTGGCATCGAACAGCAAATAATCCGCGACGGCATCGAATTGCGGAACAGAGGTGAGATCGGCGGCCTCGCCGATTCCAATCGCCTTCATGACGGGAAGGCCAAAGCGGGCACGAATGGAGGCTACGCGTTCCGGAGTTTCGCTCCCATGCAGTTGAAGGAGCTCCGGATCGAGCGCGGCGATCGCCGCCGCGAGCGTTGCGTCGTCGGCGTTGACTGTCAACAAAACCTTACACGCCTGGCCCGCGGCCTGCCGGCCGAGACTCGCGGCCTGCTCTAAAGAGATGTGCCTGGGGCTTTTGTCGAAAAAGACAAAGCCGACCATGTCCGCGCCATGCGCAAGCGCCGCGTCGAGCCCCGCTTCCGTAGCTAGGCCGCAGATTTTGACAAAAACGCTCATGGGCATCTACCCGGAACCGATCAAGGCCATATTCATTCGTACCACGGTCGCGAGGTCTTTGCAGGCGTCGCAGTCTCACCCCGGCATTTCCCGGAGTGAACGCTGTCCCCGTAGTTTCGGGCTGGAACTAGAACCTTTACGAAATTTTCCGTTTTTCACCCTGGCGTGGCAAGGACAGCCGCGCGATTTCCGCCCGCAGTGCATTTGCTTCGCTCTTTGCCCGGCGTGCCGCGCGACGGTACTTGCCTTGTTCCAACCAGGTCACGACACTGCCCAAAATCAATCCGGCGAAGGCGGCAAGAAGCATCACGATATCGAGGGGCGCCGCGATTTGGGTTCCCTCAGGCTTGGGGCCGGCGAAGGGATCAAGAAATATGGTCACCAATTGCCGATTGCCCACTGCCACGGCCAATACAATTAGCGCGACCGGGAGTAGAAAGAGGAATTCGAAAACTCGCTTCATTTGCGTCCGCCGATGGATTCTCGTGACCTTTTATGGCGCGCTTCTAAATGATTTTTCGCGAGTTGGTAAGATCCCTGGATGCGAGAACCAAGGAAAACGCTGGGCTAGTTGGGATAAAGGCCGCACTCTTATCGCGGCCGGGACAGAATTTTATGCGTGTGCGAATCGAGACTTCGATGGCTGCATGCGCGAGTGGCAAAGCTCAGCTGCCATGATCCTGGTTCAGACGCTCCCGCATTTCCTTGCCAGTTTTGAAAAAGGGAACTGTTTTCTCATTCACTGGCACATGCGCTCCGGTGCGCGGATTGCGACCGACTCTTGCATCCCGGTGTTTCACGGAGAAAGCCCCAAAACCGCGCAGTTCGACACGGTCGCCGCGAGATAAAGCGTTTGTGATCTCATCGAGAATAGCATTGACGATTTTTTCAACATCACGAAGGTAGAGATGCGGATTACGATTGGCAATCCGCTGTACAAGCTCGGATTTGATCATCTGCCCCGTCCAGAAAAATTTTTGTTGTCCAAAATTAATCTATAGTCTGCCAAGCTTCAGTTAGCACTGTCAACTTGCCAAATCGATAATAGACCGTCAAGCATACGCCCCTGCGCGGCATTCGCGGCACGATCGAGCGTAAGACTGAGACCGCTAAGCCCAAGGACTTCCGCAGCCCGTGCGGAAATGCTCAAAATACCTAATCGTTCCAGTGTTCGCTCCTGTTTCCAGTCCCGCACAGGCAGATCCTTACGAATATTTTTCTCCTGCTGCAGCCAAGCGATGGCTTCGCGCTCCCCACCGAGGTTATCAACGAGATGTAGGTCGAGTCCCTGTCGGCCGGTGAAAACCCGTCCGTCCGCGACAATCTCCAACTGCTCGTCCGTCATCCCCCGGCGCTCCTTTACGAGCGATTTGAACCAGGTGAAACTATCGCCGACAAGGGCGGCAAGGGCGGCGCGCGCTTCCGGACTCGTCGGCTCGAACCCGTTCGGCGACGCCTTGAGGGGAGAGGATTTCACATCCTCCACTTTCACCCCAACCGTATCGAGCAATTTGGCGAAATTCGGATATTGGACAAGGACGCCTATCGAGCCCACGAGCGCATTGCCAAGCACGACAATCCGATCGGTCCCGAGGGCAGCGATATAACCACCGGAAGCAGCCATGCTGCCGACCACGGCGACGGTCGGTTTCTTGGCCGAGAGATGACGGAGGGCATCATAGAGCCTTTCCGCTCCCGAGGTGGTGCCACCGGGGCTGTCGATCGTAATAAGAACAGCTTCGGCGCCTTTGGAATCTTCGATTCTCTGGATCAGTTTCAGAGTTTCGTGGTCGCCGGTGATGACGCCTTCGATCGCCAGTCTCGCGATATGGGGCGTGAAACCCAGGGATGACTCCGGTCCGAGAAGGCGGAGGCCCGCGGCGGCAACGCCGAGGATCAGCACCGAGAAGGCTGCGATGCGCCAATACGACAATTTGCGTAGCAAAACACGGCGTTCCGCAAGGTAATCCGCAAAAAGAGGCGCAGCCATCGTAGTCCATGAGTTAGGGTTTTGGCCACCTGGCCAGTCCACGCCGGTGGCTGAGATTAGGGATTGGTATCTAAAGCAGGTTTGTGTTGATCGGACAACCCGTTGGCGGCTGCAAATCGGTCAGAACCTAGTTTTTAGGAGTCGCCCTACCCTTACAACATGACACCACGGCCGCGGCGGGCGGCGAAAATCCGCACCGCGAGGCTATCCCAAACGATTCCATAAACGGCGATCAGGCCTTCGCTGCTTCATCGTCCGCCTTTCGTGCCAAAAACTTCCGCGTGGCGCGTCCTCGCGGAGCCAAAAGGAACGGCTGTAGACGTTTGCTGCCTTATCGGTTCGCTTCAGACACAAACGCCCGCGCGAAAAATTTTTCACGCGGGCGAGCTGATAGATCGGCCGCGCAGCGCACGGCCTCGTTTCAAGGTTTATTCTTCGGTTTTTCCTTTGGCGTCCTTCTTGGGCGCGTCCTCTCGCGCTTTCAGCGCGGCGCCGAGAATATCGCCGAGCGAAGCGCCGGAATCGGCCGAGCCATATTGAGCGATCGCTTCCTTCTCCTCGGCGACTTCCAGCGCCTTGATAGAGACAGAAATCTTGCGGGCGCGGCGGTCGAACACGGTGACCCTTGCATCGACTTTCTCGCCGACTGCGAAGCGCTCCGTCTTTTGATCGGCCCGGTCTCTCGCGAGTTCGGTGCGTTTGATAAAGGCGGTTAAATCGGTCCCGGTGATCTTCACATCGAGTCCGCCATCCTTCACTTCGAGCACCTCGCAAGTGACGACCGAGCCCTTCTTTATGTCAGGGCCCTCGTCACCCGGCTTTGCGCCGGTTTCGCCTTGTGGCTGCGCCGCGAATGGATCGGGGAGGAGCTGCTTAATGCCGAGCGAGATGCGCTCTTTTTCGATATCGACATCAAGCACCTTGGCTTTAACGGTATCGCCTTTCTTATAGGCCTCTATAATTTGTTCGCCAGGTTTGGTCCAATCGAGGTCGGAGAGATGGACCATGCCGTCGACGTCACCATCGAGGCCGATGAAAAGACCGAATTCAGTCTTGTTCTTGACCTCGCCCTCGACCTCCGAGTTGGGCGGATATTTCTCGGCGAAGGCTTCCCAAGGATTGACGAGCGTTTGCTTCAGGCCAAGCGAAATGCGGCGCTTGACCGGATCGACTTCGAGTACTTGAACCTCGACCTCCTGGCTTGTCGCGACGATCTTCCCCGGGTGCACGTTCTTTTTGGTCCAGGACATTTCCGACACATGGATAAGCCCTTCGATCCCAGGTTCGAGTTCGACGAAAGCGCCATAGTCAGTGATGTTCGTCACCCGGCCCTGGAACCGCGCCCCGAGCGGATATTTCGTCTCGATGCTCTGCCATGGATCTTCAAGCAGCTGCTTCATGCCAAGCGAGATCCGATGCGTGTCGTGATTGATCTTGATGATTTTGACACGCACCGTCTGGCCGATGGTCAAGACCTCCGTTGGATGATTGACCCGGCGCCAGGCGACATCCGTCACATGCAGGAGCCCGTCGATGCCGCCGAGATCGACGAAGGCGCCGTAATCAGTGATGTTCTTCACGACGCCGTCGATCACCTGGCCTTCCGCGAGATTGGCGACGATTTCATGGCGTTGCTCGGCGCGGGATTCCTCGAGCACGGTGCGGCGCGAGACGACGATGTTGCCGCGGCGGCGGTCCATCT
>PLUZ01000080.1 GCA_003162995.1 Methylocapsa sp.
TCGGGGCGTCCCAAGACGATTAGTCGCCCAGCCGTAAGTCGGCTTTTCATCCAACTTGCTCTACACTTGGAATCGCTGGCGGGGGCATTGGTAAGGCGGGGGCCGGACAGAAGCCGTCACCTGACAGAAGCCGTCACCAATGCGCGTGTTTCCGCGATCTAAGGATGACTGCAGATGGGGAGCGCATCAGTGCCCGGCGCATACTCCTCACTGCGCCATGCTCACGCCTACCGGCCGGACCAACGGGCCCTACGGTCGCATTGGTGTGTGACAACGTCGCGTTCCCATGCCAAAGGTCCTTGTCGCAACGACGCCAAGATGTCCTCGGCCCTCGCGAAAAGTTCGGGTGCAATCTGGTATTCCGCCGCGGCGGCCTTCTCCGCCACTTGTTCGGGACGTGTGGCTCCAATAATCGCCGAGGACACTTCTTGCCTGCGCAATACCCAGGCAAGTGCGACTCGATCACCTTCCCGTGGCACGGCGCGACCACACCAACCCATCACCCCAGAACGCCTCGGTCACCCGAAAGCCAACTCCCCTCCCTGGAAAGCGACAAACTTTCGCCGCTCGACTGAGACCCATCGCTCGTCCCGCGTCAGCGCGCGCGTTGCTATCACCGTGACGATATCGTGGGGTGTGGTCTCCTTACGGAAATCCACGGTAAGATCTTCGTCGATGAGGGTCGCCGCTTGGAACGGCGCACGGCGCGTAAGCCAAACGAGGTTGGTGCTGCAGAAACAATAGAGACATTTGCTGTCGCTCAGCAGCACGTTGAAGACGCCGTGCTCGGCGAGCGTGCCGCAGAGCTCGGCAAGACAGAGATACAGGGCTCGCTGCGGTGGTGCGTCCTGCCAACGTTCGCGTAACTGATCCATCAGCCAGCAGAAGGCGTGCTCGCTGTCGGTGGTACCGATAGGGCGGAAATGGGCGTTCGGCCACTTCTTGATCCCTCGGAGCTGACCGTTGTGCGCAAAGGACCAGCTGCGACCCCAGAGTTCGCGCGTGAATGGATGCGTATTCTCGAGGGCGATCCGGCCGCGGTTGGCGCGTCTTATATGGCAGATGACGATCCGGCTCTTGATCGGATATTCCCGAATGAATCGTGCAATTTCAGAATGAGCGCTTGGCTTCGGGTCGTGGAACGTGCGGCAGCCTTTTCCTTCGTACAATGCGATGCCCCATCCGTCTCGATGTGGGCCGGTGGCACCGCCGCGCCGCATCAACCCGGCAAAGCTGAAGCAGATATCCGTTGGCACATTGGCGTTCATCCCCAGCAATTCGCACAAGCTGCAATTCCTCTTTCACACTCAGCATGAAGCACGTTTCCATTAAGGCGCCGCAGGCCGAGGCAACGGGCAGAGTACTCCTTGTCGAAGATGACGATAAATGCTCTCGTCTGCACAGTCGCTGGCAACCTAAGCAACCGTCACAGGACCGAAATAGTGAATTTTATCGAACGACCGGCTGGTTCACGCCGTAACTGAGCTATTTTGGACCATAGCCACTCGAATTCGGCCAGCCCGCCTAACACGGTCAACATCAAGCGCCCGTGCGCGGTCGAGGTGCCGGCCCATGCGTCACGCAAGGAACGAAACGCGGCCCGTGGGGACCTCTATGGCTTGCGCTTTGAGTTCGACGATCGCTCAATTGATATCGTTTTCCGCTGTCTTGACGGACAACCGACGGGAAGGACTTCTCTTTACTGTAATGTTGCTTTAATGGATGGAAGCGCTGTTATGGGAGAGGCAAATGGCGGTGGGCTTGATCATGCAGTTTTCCGGTGTGGACGCGGCAAAATATGACGCGATCGTGAAGGAAGCGGGTCTCAAAGGCAAGAATGCCGTCTGGCCGGCGGGTATCATCAGCCATGCAGCTGGTCCAACCACGGACGGCTGGTGTGTCGTTGACGTGTGGAGTTCGCAGGCACAATTCGACAGATTTTTGAGCAAGACATTGAAGCCGGCTTTCGACCGGGCTGGTGGAATGCCCGAACCCCACGTGACCACTTTCCAGATACACAACAAATATCACCGCGCTTAGGGCCACCGGGCACCCCAGGAACAGCGCGCGGGGGCTGAAAGTGCCTGGGAACATGGCTGAAATTTCAGTAACGGGATTTGTCAAATGATGACGGGGGTGAACGATTCGTTCATCTCCGGACTCAAAAGGATTTTGGAATGGTCGAATGGATGGATCACTTGCTGCTCGAACCGGTCACAAGTCCATTTCCGTTTTCTCCCTATTCGCCATCATAGTTAAGTGGGCAAGGGATCAGGAAGAGACGCGCGGGAGAAGTGAGAGCGTTTGAAGCGTCGCGTATAACAATTTGAAATCAGGATTTGGACCAGGACAATCTTCGCCCAGGGGTTGGCTCATTTTTTCTTCATTGCCTTGACATATGGCAACGGTAGAGGCAGGTCCATTGTCATCGCGTGATCATTGCACCTTTTGGCCCGGCGTTTACAGTGTAATCTGTATACCGGATCAAGGAATTGAAGGGCAACGTTAAGACACCCTCTGACTCCAGCCAGAGTGGCCAGGGCCGAGGGACTGAAGCGACCGTAGTAACCAATCCACCCGCGAAGGAGTGGATTGATTTGTTCGGCGATTTCAGTCAGCGTCCCCGGCGAAAGACGATCTCGGGGGGCCGCCCCCCATCTTTTACGCAGCTTCACGTTACGGCGTCAGTTCATGCTGAACTCCTTCCGTGCCTCTGCAGCACACTCTCGTCGATGAAGATGAGACGCGATGGATCAAGCGCCGGTTGCGTCTCGAGCCATGCCGCTCGAGACGCGGCGACATCGGGACGATCCTGCTCGAC
>PLUZ01000549.1 GCA_003162995.1 Methylocapsa sp.
GCCTTGATCTTGCTACCCAGTGCCGCAATCGAGCGTGCTGTTTCGGCTGCAACCAAGAGCCGTAAGTCCTTGAGTGGCTCAAGCGCCTTGGCTATCGCTTCGCGAACCGTTTGAACTTCTTGGATCTTCTCCCAGGCTTCGTTGGCCTCGGCAGCCGCGACGAGATATTTGGAGAGGTCATCAAGTGGCTCGGCTTTCTCGATCGCCTCTTCGAGTNNTAAGCCGTCCTCGTCCTTCTTTCCTAAAACTTCAATCCAGGCGTCCCGGAACGGCTGGCGGTTCGAGGACCACCAGCTAGCAAGCGATATGGTCCGCTCAAGGAGATGAATCCTCTGCAACAGCGCAGCTGCCGCGGCCGGAAGGTCTGCGGCAGCGGCGCTGAATTCCTTGAAATTGAATTTGGGCAGCTTCTTGGTCTGCTCAGCCACAACAGCCATGCATGATGTCGAAATACCAGTATGGACGTCGCTGAATGGCGGCTCGCTTGAAAAGCGTTCTTGAACGGCCGCGGCGTAGGCCGATCGAGGCTCCATTATCGCTAGTGCATCGAAATGCTTTTTCACGTCTGCGGGCAGAAAGTCTGACAGCATCTTTTCAAGACCAGCACAGACGTCGTCGAGTTTGCGTTCAGCGGCCTCAGCATCCTTCTTGAGATCAGCGAGTTCGGCGGCCAAGTTCTGTTGAGTCACCGAGATCAACTCCGCCGCGCAGNNTACAACGTAATACTGTGACGCCAGTGCTTTGAGGCGGAACTTTTGATCGGCAATCTGCCGGCGATGCCAAACCAATGCTGCAGACAGTGCCTCTTTCGACGAAGTGAGCGCGTCCGGCAATTTCTTGAACTGCGTGTCTTCAGTGGCTGCCCTCAAGGCCGCCCAAGCCTCGAACGCTGAGATGCCCTTCGTTCCTTGCCCCAGAATAGCGCGAGCGGAAGCGACGCCTCGCTTAACCTTTGCACGGTCGTCCACCTTTGTCGTGTCGATGCCAGGTGCAATCTCCGCCTTCAGTTTGGCGAGATGTTCTCCTGCCTGATCTGACGCTTCCTGCGCGGCGTTCCGCAAGCTTACAGAAACGTTCTTTTGGCCAAGAGTTTTGAGAGCGGAGATGTCGAACGCCACCTCTAGAGCTTTCACTTCGGCTTTGGCGATGCTCTCGTCGAATTTTGTCTTTTGCCGTTCGATCCCTTGGTCTTTTGCGTACTNNAGAGAGCTGATCGAGACCCGTCAGTAGCTTGACAGCCTCATAGAGCGAATGACTCCGGTCACCGAAGCCGACACGGGGCAAACGCGCAGGCATCAGAAGCCCGGTTTCAATCAATTGCGGCACAGCCATTAACCTCGGGTCGACGTTGATAATTGGGACCGGAGTGGCGTCTCCAGCGGAGCAATGCACTTTGCGGAATGCAACGGCGGTGTTGCCCTGGTCGTCTTTGAACGTGAGCCGCGTCCATACGGTAGCGTCGGCTTTGAGATCTTCAATGTCGGCGGGATATGCGACCAGAGGAGGCCAAGTGCCGATCTGCATACCTTTGTCATCGAATACGGGGGCACGGCGACCCTCGTCGTCGGCAAGGCCTTCCTGTTCACGAATCCGCTGGCCGGTCAGTGCCCAAATGACCGCACCAATCAGAGAGGTCTTTCCCGCCCCATTCTGACCTTCAAGGCACCAGTTTTCCATCCCGACATGCAAGTCGAACACTGGACCGTTGAAATTGTTGAGACCCCCAAAGTTGCTTGATTCAATGCGGTCTAACCGCCAGGGACCTGTGAATTCGGCACTAGAATATTGGTTTTCCGCGGAAGCTGGATCACGCGTCTCATCGGCCCATGCCGCGTGTAATCCCGCAAAAAGCTTTTCGTTGCCTTCAGCGATTTGAGACGATGGCTGCTTGATGAGAAACTGGAAAAGGCGCCGCTGACCAGGTGCGGTAAGTGCAATGGCTCCAGCCTTGTGCTGCTCGAATGTTTGCCATGACAATTTCGCGCCTGCCATCAAGCGCGTCACGGCTTCGGCGAGAGACACCCCCATCGACATTCCTCCGTGCCGCAAGATAGGGAGACGGATGCGCGCGCGGCGAAAAAGCAACTAACGGTAAAGCAGCGAAATCCGGCCGAAGCAGCTCAATCTATCATCGTACGGCTTTCGTGTCCGTTTTGCTGTAGAGCTAAGCCCTTGCGGGGGTCAGCTAACGTCAATGTCAAAAGCGGGCGCATCTCGAACCGCCAGTTCGTTGATGTTGAACCTCGCGTCCGCCGACAGCCGAGCGCGATGTTGTCGACGAGGTCGCGTTGCGGAAGGCTTCGTCCATGGACGACCGCCCCCTGCTCGTCAATCGGCACGGAGTCTGAGCGGTTGGCGGACAAAAGCCTGACATTGTCGGAATATTCCGACAGGTGTCGAAACGAGTCTCCGCGTCATGNNTCATGACCACCCGGATGCTTGCTTCCCGGAGCCGGCGCATGCGATCGACAAAGAATAGGCCGGTGCGGTAGTCACGCCATTGTCCATCGAAAATATCGCCGGCGATCACAATCAGTCGGCATTCCTCCTCGATCGCGAGCGCGACCAGATTATCAAACGCCAGACGCGAAGCATCATCGAGGCGGGCCGCGTAATCTTGCGACTTGCTAGCCAACCCGGCGAGGGGGCTGTCGAGATGCAAGTCAGCCGCATGGATGAGACGGAAACGGGCCATTATTTTCCTGGTCCAGCCGCAGCAGGACGATCGGACGGCTGACCGATTCGACGGTTGAGCTAAACAATGGTTTCAGGAACGCGGCGCGGCGTCTAGTTCCTGGGACAATTTTGGAGTGACTAGTTTTTGACACGCCCATCCGAGTGTGGGCCGTCGCGAGCTGACCGTGATCCTGAAATCGCGACTAAGACTCTACCGTGCGCAGCGCAGAGCAATATTTTTAGTCCCATCTCCTTCCTTTTGCGCCTGGGTGGTTCGATCGGCCGCGTTCTCCCGCTCAGCCGATCGTCCAGGCCCGGTAGCGTCGGCGTCCGGTGATTTCGCGCAACGTCGAGCCCATATTTTCGACGAGCATCTGCGCCGCCTGCTGGCTGATCTCGAGGTTTTGGGCGATCATCGGGACGCTGACGAGCGGCGAATTGAGCAAAAGCCCGGCAAGACGCGGCATTTTTGAATTTTCCCTGCGCCCCCTGCACTTGCGCTCAAGAACCTGGCGCGCCAGCATCAGCCGGTCGTGCTGGGCGAGGNNTCTGCTCGAGGCTCGTCCTGGCACGCCGCGGCGGCGGCCGCAGGCTGCGTAGACCGAGGTTGAAGCTGACAAGATGCGCATTGGTTCGGCGGCAGCGACGCAGATAAAGCCCGGCCAAAAGGGGGGCGATTCGAGCCTGGCGTTGGAGGGGCTCGCCGGCCTGCCAGGTGAGGGCTAGGCCGAGGGCGCCAAGAATCGGCGGTAACCGATCTGCCGCGCCGAGGCTTGCGCACCATGCGCCGAGATGGGCCTCCTCATCCCAATCCTCATGATAGACAANNGGTCTGGGCGGTAACTTCTTGCCCAAAGGAATTGCTCCCACGACCTGGCTCCGGCGGGCCGGCTGCGTCGAGGCCCCCTGCCCCCTCGGCGAAGTCGCCCGCGCCACGGTGAGCTGCAGTTCTTCCAACAAGCGTCAAAATCCCTGTTGGCGAAAGCAAAGTTTTGGGATCGCCACGCGCCGCTTTGCGGCGAAGGCGCAGATAGGCGTGCGCCTGGACGAGCTCATGACTGGGGCTGCGGATGTCCATGCCGGCATCGTGGAGGACGAGATCCTCGAGCTGGACCAGCTCGCCTTCGGCCCACAGCGCAGCGCAGGCCTCAGCAAAATCGGTCCTCGCGATAAGGCCGTCGCGGACCGAGCTATTGCGCAGGCGTTCATCGAGCCGCGCC
>PLUZ01000529.1 GCA_003162995.1 Methylocapsa sp.
GAATAGACATCGGCTGTGTCAAAAAGATTGATCCCGGCATCAAGGCACAGATCAATCTGGCGACGTGCACCCTCGATATCTGTCGATCCGGTCTTGGCGAAATTACCCTTGCCGCCGAATGTCATTGTTCCAAGGCTGAGAACAGAGACTTTTAGGCCCGAGCGGCCAAGTTGACGGAATTCCATGATTTCTACTCCTAAGNNCGCAATGCCCGCAACGAACACCAAAGCACCCCCGACCACGACTTGAAACGTCGCTGCAAGGAAAGGTGAATCCATGAACCGATGCCGGATAAAGGAGATGATGGTAAGCTCCACAGCGACCACGCATACAGAGACGAAGGTCGCGACGGAGAAATCGGGAATAAGATAGGGTAGCGTATGGCCAAGGCCACCTGCCGCCGTCATCGCTCCACAAACCGCGCCACGCAGCACAGGCGTACCCCGTCCGGTAAGCGAGCCGTCATCAGACAGAGCCTCGGCAAATGCCATGGAGATGCCAGCGCCAATCGAAGCAGCAATTCCGACGAGGAAAGTCTGCCATGTGTTATGCGTGGCGAACGCCGCCGCAAAAAGCGGTGCCAGGGTCGAAACCGAGCCGTCCATCAGCCCAGCGAGGCCCGGCTGTACATATTGCAGCACGAACAAGCGCCGCGAAGTCGCGTCCTCGCTCTCGCGCGCCGCCTTGGTCAGAATGGTTTCACCGAGCTTATGGGCGAGGCTCTCGTGTTCGTCGTCCGCATCCGCAAGTTTGTCCAGCAGCTCTCGTATCGACGTATCATGTGCCGATTGCGCGGCCTTGTGATAGAACCTTGTCCATTCGAGCTCCATGGTCTCGGCATATTTTCGTACTTCGTCGAGACCGAGTGACCGGGTTAGCCACAGCGGCTTGCGTTTGACGAATCCCTTGACATCCTGACGGCGGATCATCGGTAGATAGTCGCCGAATTTTGAGCGATAGAGGTCAAATAACATCGTCCGATGGCGCACCTCCTCGTCCGCCATCTCGTCGAAGACCTTTGCCGAAGCAGGATACTGTTCACGCAGACCGTGGGCAAAGCCGCGATAGATCTTGCTGTCTTCTTCCTCAGAGGAGATCGCGAGNNCTGTTCGGAAAGATCGGAAAATCGCATCATGTGGACCTCGCAATTTAGAACACTTTGCCTAATCAATGTGGACTGCGTTCCATCGAACAAACAGCATTGTCCGTAGCCCATTTCGACGCCGACCATGTTTGGCCGAATCCCATAAGGTCAGGATGACCTGCGCGACTTGTCCTATACCGAGCACTCCGATAGACCTCTTGAGGCCCGAGCTTCAGCCCGCTTTCATAAGCGCCGCATGTCGTGCTGGATCTCGCTAGAGAGCTCGTTAGCATCACCTTCTACCCGTTACCGTTCGAACATCGGTTGCGTTTTCTGGACTGCCGTCCGCGCGACACCTTCATGCGCCACAATAGTTAGTCTCTCCACGCATTCGGGTCTATCCGCTTTGGGTTGCTTCGATTACGATGTTGGTGTGCCGACCCTATACAAAGGTTTCGGCTTTCCCTGCCCACTTGTGGGATGGTCCGGTCATAGACTACTTAGGCTGGAACGCCTCGAATCTTCATGATCCCATCGATTAATCAGCGTGGGGCTTCAAGACCAACAGTTGATGCCTTTAAGGTGTGGCTATCGCCATGGTTTCGGAGTCGATCGTAAAGCCTGAAGCGGCTCCACTCGAGGAGCTCTTAGAGCACGTCGCATTTAGGTTGCCGCATATCCTGCCCCGCTAAAGTAGTTTGCGCATTCGCTTGGCGGGATGGTGTCGAGGACGCTGACGAGCCTGTCTTGAGCTGTTTCAACGGTTCGTTCCATCGCCCGCCTCATCAAGTGTTTGATTTTGGCGAAGACCTGCTCGATCGGATTCAGGTCAGGGCTGTAGGGCGGCAGAAACATCAGATGCGCGCCCGCGTTACGGATCATGTTACGCACGGCCTTTCCCTTGTGGCTGCCAAGATTATCCAGAACGACGATGTCTCCCGGTTTCAGGGTTTTGAAAAGTTCGTTTCTGACATAAGTCTTGACGGCCTCGCCGTTGATCGGCCCATCGAGCACCCATGGTGCGTCGATCCGGTCATGACGCAGCGCGGCCAGGAAGGTCATTGTCTTCCAATGACCATGCGGCACATGGGCGATGAGCCGTTTGCGGCGGGAACCCCAGCCACGCAGCGGCGTCATGTTGGTTTTGATCCAGGTCTCGTCGATGAAGACCAGACGGCTTTGATCAACCTTGCCTTGATGAGCCTTCCACCGGGCGCGGTGACGAGCGAGCTTTAGCCGCAGTTGTTCAGCCGGAAAAACGGTTTTTTTGAAGCTCTGATCCTCGTGGTGCAGGAAGCGCCCGACCGTCCCGTGACAAACCGTGATCCCCCGATCGTCAAGCTCCCTTGCCAGACTGCGCAAGGTGACATTCAGATCCCCCGCAACACGCGCAAGCAGCCAGGTCCGGTGCTCTCCCGATAGGCGAAGCGACCGGTGCCCGCCCATCTTGCCGGGCGCAAAACTGCCGGTCCGGCGTTGGCGCTGCGCCCATTTGATGACGCTCGAAGCACTCACCTTAAGTACCGCCGCCACCGAACGCGCACTCTCACCGGCCGCAACACGCCTCATCGCGCGCTCGCGCAAATCCATCGAATAGGGCTTCGCCATCGCTGCCGGCCTCCGTTTGGACGACAACTTGAATCTGATTCTCAGCCCCTTGGGAATCCCAAAGCCGATTCAATCAGGATGCGACATGCTCTAGGCTTTTCTACCGCCCCGTCTGATGGCGTCTTGGATGAGCTGATGCAAAACTTTCCCATTGCAGGGCTTGGTGAGAAAACCAATGGCCCCGGCATCCATGGCACACCGCTTAACCAATGGATCTAAAAAGGCCGTCACGAAAATCATAGGGATTTGAAATCCGCGCTCAACCAAGACCCTCTGCAATTCTATCCCGCTCATCATTGGCATCTGCACATCCGAAATCAAACATGCGGTCTCCGCCACGCGTTGCGACTGGAGAAACTCCGGCGCGGAGGCGAATGTGTAAACGTCGAAGCCGAGCGACTTCACAAGGCTCTGGGTTGCAGCCCGAACGGCCCCATCGTCCTCTACGATCGAAATTATCGGACCATTGCACAACCGACATACTCCATTATCCGGGCGTAACAAGCCGCGCCATGCGGGGTCAAGTCTAGCGGACTGCGGACAATGTAGTGTTTCGGCTGGCCATGAACATCATACATAGGTCCTAACTTTACCGCGAAGCGTCGCCGCGCCCGCCGATTACCTCTGCCATTCGCACGAGCTCTGCCAGCGACTTCGCCCCCATCTTCTTCATGAGATTGCCACGGTGGATCTTGACCGTGATCTCGCTGATTCCGATTTTGCCGGCAACCTGCTTGTTCATGAGCCCGTCGGTAACCAGAGCCATTACTTGCCGCTCACGGTGTGTTAGCGAATCGAACTGGGCCTGTAGGGCTGCTACGGCCTTCTCATCATCGCGCCTTTTTCGATCCCGATCGAGCGCCAATGCGACCGCATCGAGGAGCTCTTGATCGCGAAACGGCTTCGCCAGAAAATCGACTGCCCCCGCCTTCATCGCCCTCACCGACATCGGGATATCGCCATATCCCGTGATGAAGATGACCGGAATCCGAATGCCGGCCTGCGCCAACTCGGTTTGGAGATCGAGGCCACTCAATCCCGGCAATCTGACGTCAAGGACGATGCAGCTGACAATATCCGGAAGTTTGCTTTGCAGCAGGTCCGACGCCGCAGGAAATACCTCAACACGATGACCTACCGATCGAAGGAGGCTACCCAATGCGTCGCGCATCCCTTGGTCGTCGTCAACAATGAAGACGAGCGATCTATCGTGTGGCCCGGAATGTTGCGACTTAGGCGGACGATTCGTATCGACAGACATGCTTTGCAACCCGATGATCGACTATTCACAGGCCCATTGTAGCTGCGGCGCGTCACCACACAATGGGGCGAGCTGGGCCGCATCGGACACGGACAATACCATGTAAGTTGCTCGAACCAGGATTCGGCGAACCTCATCCTTTGCCGTCCGCGTAGCTGTGGCCGAGGCGTCCGTTTCACTCGTCACAAAGCTACGCTCTGGGTCGTCGGCGTCGCCGCCCCATTGTGTGGTACCATTCGTCCCATTATCCTTACGGAAGTCTTTCCGCCCACGAAGGACCCTGCGCCGGTAGAGCCAAGCGACTACCGCGGGCAGGCGAAAGGGGCTCAGCTGTGGCGAATCGTACCTTCCCTAACTCAGCGCGCAGCAACTGGCCAGCTTCGCCTTTCATTGCCGGAGCACTCGCGATCATAATCTTTGTAGTTGACGCTTTCACCCCCTTGAACATCGCGATTGCCGTCCTCTACGTCATTGTCGTGTTGATGGCTGCCAACTTTCTCCGGCGCCGTGGCGTCATTCTTGTGTCTCTGTCATGCGCCGGCTTGACCGTGTTGAGCTTCATACTGCAGCATGGCTATTCGAACGGAAGCGATTCAATCGGAAGAACTCTCGTAAGCCTCACAGCCATCGGCGTCACGACCATTCTCGCCCTAAATAGGCAACAGGCAGAAGACGCATGGCGGCGAAGCGAGACCTATTTGACGGAAGCTCAGCGCCTTAGCCGAACCGGCAGCTTCAGCTGGAACATTGCCACTGAAGAACAAGTTTGGTCGGAGGNNCCGTCGCAGTCATCCAGAAGACGCAGCAATGCTGGAGCAAGCCTTTGAACAGGTGGCAAACGGGGCGCAGAACATCGATATAACGCATCGCTTGCTCATGCCGGGCGGCGCAGTCAAGCACATAAAAGTGCTGGTGCATCCGGCGCAAGATAAGGAAGACAACGTTGAATATATAGGCGTTCTGATGGACGTCACCGCAGCAAAGCAGGCGGAAGAGGCCTTGCAGGAGTTACAAGCTTCTCTCGCCCATGTGACGCGGGTGA
>PLUZ01000447.1 GCA_003162995.1 Methylocapsa sp.
CGCCCTCGCACGAGGCCAGCGAGCGCGAAACCTCGTAGCTGAAGTCCACGTGGCCCGGCGTATCGATCAGGTTCAGCTGGTAGGTATTGCCGTCCTTCGCTTTGTACATCATGCGCACCGCGTGCGCCTTGATGGTGATCCCGCGCTCGCGCTCGAGATCCATCGAGTCCATCACCCGCGTCGCGACCTCCTGGCCGGCGCGAAACACCCCCGATTGCCAGAGCATCGCGTCGACGAGCGTCGTCTTGCCGTGGTCGACATGCGCGATAATGGCTATATTGCGAAGCTTCATCTTCAACCCTGAATCAAATTTGCTGCGTCCGGACGGCCCCACCGACCGTACACCACCCACACGACGCTTTTTTGTGAGACATGCCAGCGAACCCCAATATGGGGAGGCACCTTCGCGGTTGCAGCATCCCATATAGGAAACAAATCGGTTTGGAAACCAATTATCAGGCCACAGTCGCCGCTATGGAGCAGAATTTGGGCAGGTTCGGCCCAAATCCATAAATCCTTCTCTACCGTTTCCACATTTCATGGAAATGATGCACGGGCCCAGGGCCGTGGCCGGCGGAAAGCTGGTCGGCCGCCGCGATGGCGCCGGAGAGATAGGTTTTTGCCGCGCCGATGGCGTCGCCAAGCTCTAGGCCTTGCGCGAGATAGGCCGCGATCGCCGAGGATAGAGTACAGCCGGTGCCATGCGTGTTTCGGGTCGCAAGGCGCTGGGCGGAAAACAGGCGATAGGAACCGCCATCGAACAAGAGATCGTCGGAGGTCGACCCGCTCACATGCCCCCCCTTGATCAGCACGGCTTTCGCGCCGCGTGCATGCAACAGGATGGCGGCGCGGCGCATGCCTTCGAGATCGGCCGCGAGAACATGGCCCGAAAGCCGCGCCGCTTCGGAGACATTCGGCGTGATCAGGGTCGCGAGCGGAAGCAGATGGCGCACGATCGCCGTTGCGGTGTCGGATGTTGCCAAAGCGTCGCCGCTCGTCGCAGCCAGCACCGGATCAAGGACGATGAAGCGGGGCTTATAAAACGCGAGCCTATCGGCGACTTCCTCGACGATAGCGCCGCAGGCCAGCATTCCGATCTTGACGGCCGCGACCTCGATGTCGTCGAAAATCGCGTCAATCTGCGCGGTGGCGAAATCAGCGGGCGGCACATGCATGGCTTTGACGCCTTGCGTATTCTGTGCGGTCAAGGCGGTGATGACGGCCATGCCGTTGCAGCCTAGCGCGGCAAAGGTCTTGAGATCGGCCGCGACACCGGCGCCGCCGCTTGGATCGAAACCCGCGATTGAAAGAAGATTTGGGATCATGTCCCGGAGTCCCCGGTAAGCACCTTCGCCACGTTGGTATGGCGGGAGAGGGCGAGGTTCGCGCTTTACTCGCATGGAGGAAGGCAGCCGCGCAATCGCACTTACGTGGCTCTCACCTATGTTCACTGTTTGTTTTATGGGAATCCAGGCTTTGCCGTTATGCTTTTGCCCGAGGTCATAGGTTAGTAAGGCGGAGCTTTTGGTGCGGACGGTTGAAGAGATTCGGCAAAGATGGAGCGAGCGAAGCTGCGCGGGCGCGCTCCATCCCCATTTGGAAATTACTGGCGAGGGCCTCGTGCTCGGCGCGGGAACGATCCTCGCCAAAATGGGCGGTGATTCGAAGGGAAGTCCGGAGCTGTCTCTCGACGACGAGCGGCGCATTATGGCGATCCTCGCCACGGCTTATGGAAGGCCCTTACAGGCACATGTGCTGGACAAGATGCGGCGCGCGGCGGAGCTTTGGAACGGCGGAGACAAAGCACTCGCCCATATTCATCTGGCCTTCGCGGGTCTGCCGCCATGCGATGACATGGATTTGGCGCTTCGTCTCTTCGTCGCCGATGAACTCATCGAAGCTGGGGCATCACCCGCAACATTGATGAAGGCGCAAGGCTTTGTTCCGGCGCCGCTGGATCTGTTGAAATTCAATCCTGCGTAACCACGCTGGCCGGCAGGAAATGGGGATGAAAGCAGCGAATGGTCGGGCGGCGGTGGCAATATCACTCCGGTCGCTTTCCGCGGCGGAAAAGAACGGCGGAGACAAGGAGGCCGTGGCAGATTCAATCCCTTCCGGGCGATAGGCGAATTCATAGACGAATTCCGAAAGCCAAAAGAAAGCGAGCCTGTTCCGGAAGCAAAACGGCCGGAAAGAGAGGATGCCAAACCAGAGAGCACGTCTCCAAATACGTCACGTCCTCAGACAGAAATTTCGGCTCCAAACCCTTCTGATTTCGTCGGTCAAGATTTCGGGAAACTGGGAGTGGGAGTGGAAAAGCCTATCATTGGCATTAGCGAACTTGATGAGCACGCTATCCAGAGAATGGCTGAGCGAGGAATTTCGTCAGCGGAAATGGAGGAGACGGTCGCGAACCCTTTAATCGTTCTCCGACAGGCTCGAGGTCGTTTCTATTATCTTTCCGATAACGCTGCAGTTGTATTGAATCGAAAGGGGAGGGTGATCACCACA
>PLUZ01000269.1:0-254 GCA_003162995.1 Methylocapsa sp.
TCTCAGATGGTTCAGCGCGGCCATCATTACGCGATCGTCGACGAGGTCGATTCGATCCTCGTCGACGAAGCCCGGACGCCATTGATCATTTCGGGTGCGTCCGATGACAGGTCCGACCTGTATGTCGCGATCGACAAAGTCCTGCCGAGCCTCACGGAGGAGGATTACGAACTCGACGAGAAGCAGCGCACGACGAATCTGACCGACGCAGGCAACGAACATATGGAGCAATTGCTGGGCGAATTCGGCGTGCT
>PLUZ01000269.1:392-2798 GCA_003162995.1 Methylocapsa sp.
GGGATGACCGGAACGGCCGCGACTGAGGCGGATGAATTTGCCGAAATCTATAAGCTCGATGTCGTCGAGATACCGACCAACAAACCGGTCAAGCGTCACGACGAGGACGATGAAGTCTACCGCACGGCTGAGGAAAAACTGCGTGCGGTTGTCCGCGAGATCGAGGCCGCCAACGCGAAGTTCCAGCCGATGCTTGTCGGCACCACGTCGATCGAGAAGTCCGAGCAGCTCGCCGAGGCGATGAAAAAGGCGGGCTATAAGCAGATCGATTTCACCCAGCCCGATGCGTTGCATAAGCTCTACGCGGCGGCGCGGTCGGACAAACCCTCGAAACTTTTCGCGGTTTTGAACGCGCGCTTCCATGAACAGGAAGCCTATATCGTCGCCGAAGCGGGCGTGCCCGGCGCCATCACCGTCGCGACCAACATGGCCGGCCGCGGCACCGACATTCAACTCGGCGGCAATGTCGAAATGCGGGTTGCGCAGGAATGCGCCGATCTGCCGCAAGGCCCCGAGCACGAGGCGAAGGAAGCCGAAATCAGAGCCGAAGTCGAGCAATTCCGGGCCAAGGCGATTGCCGCCGGCGGCCTCTATATCATCGGCACCGAACGCCACGAAAGCCGCCGGATCGACAATCAGCTGCGCGGCCGTGCCGGGCGCCAGGGCGATCCGGGGCGCTCGAAATTCTTCTTGTCGCTCAAGGACGATCTGATGCGGATCTTCGGCTCCGACCGGATGGAATCCATGCTCGTCAAGCTCGGCCTCCAGGAAGATGAAGCAATCGTCCATCCCTGGATCAACAAGGCCTTGGAAAAAGCCCAGCAAAAAGTCGAAGCGCGCAATTTCGACATGCGCAAGAACATTCTGAAATATGACAATGTGATGAACGATCAACGCAAGGTCGTCTTCGAACAGCGCCGCGAGATGATGGCGCAAGAGTCGCTCGAAGAAATGATTACCGACATGCGCGAAGGTGTCGCCGACGATCTCATCGCCAAACATATCCCGCGCGACGCCTATCCCGAAACCTGGGACATCGAGGATTTCGCGCAAGCGGTCCATGCCGCCTTCAATCTCACGCTTCCGCTCGCCGATTGGGCCAAGGAAGAAGGGATCACCGAGGAAGAAATGCACGAGAGGCTGCGCAAGGCTGCCAATGAAGCCTATGCCGCCCGGGTGGAGAAGAACGGCGCCGAGATTACCCGCTATGTCGAAAAGCAGATCGTTCTGCAAGCGCTCGACCATCTGTGGCGCGAGCATCTCGTGACGCTCGATCATNNTGCGCCAGGTCGTCGGCTGGCGCGGTATGGCCCAGCGCGACCCCCTGAACGAATATAAGGCAGAGGCCTTCGAGCTTTTCAGCGAATTGATCAAACATCTGCGGGAGGCGACGACGGCGCAATTGAGCCGCGTCGAAGTCGCCTTCGAACGGCCGCCGCCGATGGATCCGATCGAGGTTTCCGGGAATGATGGACCGGTGCCTTATCTGGGCGGCGCAATCAACGCTTCGTTTGCTCCCGCCAGCCCCCCCATTCCGCAAATCGTCAAGCCGGTTTTCGGCGCTTCCGGCGCGGATGCCACCGAAACGCTTGTCCGCGAACCGGCGGAGCAGCAGGCAGCCTATGGCAAGGTCGGGCGCAACCAGCCCTGTCCTTGCGGCTCGGGCAAGAAATACAAGCATTGCCACGGCGCGGCCGCGTGAAGAATACATGCCGCCGATTGACTTGCATCAAGATACTCGGGCCGCTGCCCGCCTAGACCATGAGCGTTTTAAAAGGAATCGCTCATCGTCTCGATCTCTTTGAGTTTTGCCGCATGATCTATTCCAAAAAGTCTACAACTTTCCTGCAGATCATACTGTGGAGTGGCCAGGCTGGAACCTAAGGGGGAGTGTTGAAGTTGGTTTTTGGAGCGCTTCCCAATCACGTGGAATCACGTGATCGAAAGGGAATCGCTCAGACTCAAAGAGCTAGAGCATGTCAAAACCGAAGACGTCGAGGAACTTTTTGGGTTTTGACCTGCTCTAGCAGGGATATTGAAAGCAAGGAGCCTGATCATGACAGTTCGAGTTTCGCGTCACTTATCCGGTCTTTCCGTTGCGGCCGTATTGGCGTTCGCGCCACTCGCGGCATTTGCCCAAAACGCCCCCAAGATGGGCGGCGGCATGAAGGGCGAGGATACGATGGGGGGCGGCGGCATGAAGGGCGACGACATGGCCCGCATGTCGCAGATGATGACAATGATGCGCGAGAAACTGTCGCATGCCGGCGAGCGCGTCGCTTCTCTTAAGACCGAGCTCAAAATCACCGAGGCGCAAACACCGGCGTGGAACAAATTCGCCGACGCCCTTATCGCATCCGCAAAATCGATGGAAGATGCGATGGATGCGATGCACACCAAGATGCA
>PLUZ01000570.1:0-4155 GCA_003162995.1 Methylocapsa sp.
TCTCCAGTTCGAGTTTTTTCGAACGAGTCACCTGATTCCTGACATGTGCGACCCGGTGACGGGGTCGCGCCCCATAGTCAAACGTCCGGACTTTTGTACGTTAGACAGGGTCCCGCGGAGTGTCTGAGCAAAATTGAACAATCCCGCCGGTCGAGCATGACGCCCAACGCATTTCGATGGTGCAATCATAGGTCTTGCGGTACCTGCCAATGCCCAGGCCCTCGCCAACCTTGGCTAGAAAAGATATCGGTTTGAAAGCCAGTCACTGTTTGATCGCCATGACACGACTTTCTGTCTTGCGGGTCTCTGAAAAGTGAACCTTTAATTACTGTAAGAATTATCACGGCTAATGTTGCGGCATGAGCAATTTTGAACAGATCGCCGCTCGGTCGTCTGCTACTTGGGATCAGAGACCAAAGGAAGAGCTGACCTAGACCATGGCCAACCCCTTCCGGTCAGGGGTCTTGGAGGAAATATTATGGATAAAGATCGGATAGAGGGCTCGGCAAAGAAGATCAAAGGCAAAATCAAGGAGGTCGCCGGCAAGGTGCTTGGTGATGCTAAGCTGGAGTCCGAAGGTAAGGCTGACCAAGAGGCAGGAAAGGTCCAGAATGCTGTCGGCGGCCTGAAAGACTACCTAAAGGGAGAATAACGGCGACGGCTGGGTTCTCGTTGCGAGGAAGCCGACGCTTCGCACTGTTGTCGGCACGTGTCAGCAAGAGTGCGACAACTTGCCGACGACAGCGATTGACGGCGGGTCATCGGCTCATCCCGCGCTTCCAAATGCGAAGGGATGCAGCTCACGGACGGCGTAGGGCCATAAATCGCATTTTCATGTGAGATGGGTCATGAGCACAATTCTGATCATCCTCCTGCTTGTTCTTGCCGTAGGATTATGGTTGTTTGACGCGTTACATATGAGCTAAATCTATTGCCGCTTCGTCCGTCTCGCCTCGGACCAAGACCCTGCCAAAATGCCGGCCATGCTGCGTATGAACGTGATCGGCAATCCGGGCGTTCACAGAACCGGCGCAGAATTAGAGTCTGCCATGTCGCACTTCGTTCGTCGTTCCCGCATTGCGGCCCTCTTAGCTGCATCCGTCATCGCTTCCCCCGCGATCGCGCAGGAAAAGTTGCGTGATCTGGCGACCTTCCTCAGCGGTCATTTGACCGCCACGGGACAATTCCAGAATTATCACGACGGTTCAACGCGCGGCGTGCGGGTCGATATCCACGGAGCGCCCGTTGGAAACGCATTTAAACTCGTCGAAGACACAGTCTATTCCGACGGCGAAAAGCAGCACAGGGTCTGGAGATTCTCCAAGGTCGCAGAAGGGCGTTACGTCGGCCAGCGCGCCGATTTGATTGGTGAAGCCAATGTCGTGGCGCATGGCAATAGGATCGAGATCACCTATCGCGCCCATGTCCCGACGAAGGATGGCAAGACCCACGACCTGAATTTCATGGAAACCTTCGTATTCACGCAATCCGGGACGGCTGATTACCAGCTGCATGTGTCACTTCTGTTCGTTCCGGTCGGGGATGCGCATCTGACTGTTCGAAAGCGGCCCGGCTGACGAGGCAAGATTTGGTGCTCACGTCCGCTTCCGGTTTGGCCGCATATCGCGAACTTGATGGCGCTATCATAGTCCCGTCGTTTCGCTTCACAATAATCGACTTGATATTCGAGATTGGGCGGTTTTGGGATCCCTGATCAGACTCATCGATGCGTTATCGACGCGAAAATATTGCTGATCTCGGTCCAGTGCTGACCACAATGGAAGCTCGACAAGGAGCCACACTATATGTTTTAGGATGGGGGTGGCGGAGGCTATCGGTGTAACTCAACGTCTCGCTAGAAATCCGATCTCGGCTTCGATTGCGCGGAGCCTGCATTGCCCGGCAGCCGCTTTTCCTTTCGGCGCAGGAGGGAAGAGGAGCGGCCCTTCGGACGGAGTTCGTATCTCGAGGCAAACTCGTAAGCGAAGTCCAGCTTGCAGAAACGCCCCTCGGCCTCGGTACCTGAGTTTGGCGGCTTGGAAACCTATTGCGTGATGCCCATCGCCGCCTTTACATTTGTTGCCATGACCGCCAGTTGGGCGCGGGGATGAACCGCAAGACTTCAGCCTCTTATGGATGATATTGTTGCGATCCCCGCGCATGCGGGGATGATCCGATCGATTTGCTGGAGCGGGTACGTCTGTATCAATCATCGTTGGGCACATGATGCGGGCCGCGTCGGCAAGGAGGCGGGGAGCCTCGATCGGCGCCCATGCTGTCATTCATGTTGGAGCTTCCGTTGATCACGCTCAGGATCCATCACAAGACAACCTATTGCTACCGTCAGCCGGTGAGCCTCGGGCCGCACCGTTTGATGGTTCGCCCGCGGGAAAGCCGCGATCTTCGCTTGATTTCGAACAATGTGGCGGTGACACCGGACGCCGTTGTGACCTGGGCTCATGATGTCTTCGGCAATGCCGTCGCGACGGCCAATTTTCAGAGCCTGGCAGACAATCTCGTGATCGACAGCGTCACGGAACTCCAACACAACGCCACCGCCTGGCCCGTCTTCGACGTCGCCGCCTCCGCTATTTCCTATCCCTTCCGATATTCCGACGATGAGTGGATTGACCTCGGGGCACTGACGATCCTGCAATATCCGGACACGGCGGGGCGTTTACAGGTCTGGGCGCGTTCGTTCGTCGGCGGCAATCCAACGAACACGCTTGCCCTGCTCAAAGACTTGAGCATCGGCGTCTCCGGATGGATCCACTATCAGAGCCGGGAGGATGAGGGCACACAGTCGCCGACCCAGACTCTGGATCGCGGCTGGGGTTCCTGCCGGGATTTCGCTGTCCTCTTCGTTGAAGCTGCTCGGAGTCTCGGTTTTGGGGCGAGGATCGTCTCTGGCTATCTCTATAATCCGAATTGGGACATTGTGGGGAGCGAAGGTATGGGGTCGACCCATGCCTGGGCGGAAGTCTTTGTGCCGGGCGCGGGCTGGATTACCTTCGATCCGACGAACCGCAGTGTTGGCAATTTCAACCTAATCCCCGTCGCCGTCGCGCGCGACATCCGGCAGGCAATGCCGGTGACTGGCAGTTTCGTCGGGATGCCCGATGACTTTCAGGAGATGTCGGTGGAGGTCCTCGTCACATCATAGATGGGCGCGGCATCGAGGAACGCGACACGGATAGATTGACCAACGCCGTTGAAGAGAGACAAAGGGCCATTGAGAAATCTCCACCAGAGATCACCATTAAGTTTTTCCGCTAGCGTCAATGGACCCCTCGCTTCGGTTTCATCACCGACATCTGCATCGGGATTATCGGCGCTTTGATCGGAAAATAGTTGCTGCCCAGATTAAGCATCCACCTCGGCCATTGTGGCCGCACCATCAGCGCCATCTTGCTGCTGATCTGTCTTGGGCTTTTCAATAGGCGGGACCGATGGTAGGCTCACGGACATTGCCGCTAAGATGACGGGAGATCGCCTTGCTCACACTCGTAATTGGAATCCTGATTATCGTTGTCCTCGGTGCGATCTTATTTTGGGTTATCGATAANNGTAGCCCGGTTGCTTCCGCTGCTTGGATATCCGTCTTTTCTTTAGCAGACATGCAGGTGCGGCCAAGTCCTTGCTCATGCCCGTCGTATCGCCTGCCGGTACGCTTGTTCCAATCGTGTCCGCAGGCATTGTCATATTGGCCAGAATAGCAATTTTTGAGTGAATTTAGCTCGGCGACAAGCCTCCTAAGGCATTGAAAATTTGATATCCGGGTTTCGAGTGCAGCGGGTCATTAAGCCGGCCGTGACAAATCCGCTTGATGTGAGCAATTCTGCACTGTCTTCATCTTGGAATGGGCGCATTTTTTTCTTTGGTCGCAGATAAAAGTACGTAAACGATCAAGGTTCGGCTACGCTAGGGGTCTCGGCCGCTCTTTTGGCCCCTAGCTGATTAGAAGCGCCTGGGGATCGGCCGCCAACCCTCCCCCGCCCGGCGTGGCGTGGCTTTTGTCCGGCGTTTATTGGCTGATTTCTCGTAATCGCGCGAGGCCCACTATTTGCGGGAGGGCCGCGGCGTGAACTATCGCATTTACCACCCCGCAGGTAAGTGAGATGAGCGACGATGATGATAACGAAAATCCCTTTTTTG
>PLUZ01000570.1:4197-5691 GCA_003162995.1 Methylocapsa sp.
GACCGAAGAAGGCTTCGATGTGTCGGACGTACAGCCGCAACATTGACCTATTGGCAGGCAGGGCAATGCAAGGTCGCGGCTTCACCGGTTGCCTGGCACGCTGCTTCAGGCATTCCGATTCCGACAGATCAGAAAACGATCACAAATCCGTGAGAGGTGGCAGTAAAGACTCGCGCGGAGAGGCCCCTGGTTCTTTCAAAACCGGTAAGCACGGATGCTCGGAATTGTATGAGTTTGGCACGTTGAGATGATGAACCAATGTTCGTCTGAACAGTTGAGTGTTTATAAGGAGTCATCCATGAAAAAGTTGTTTGTCGTTCCGATGATGCTCGGCTTTGCCGCCATTGCCTTCGCAGGTCAAGCTGATGCACNNGCGGCATAGGGGCCGCCGCTGGTTGTGCCTATGGAATACACAAGCGGAACGGCTATGACCGTCAAAACGGCTACGAAGGCCGGTCGAGCTACCAACGGCGTGGCGTAGCTGGGCAACGCAATAGCAATGATACTGAATGAAGTAACTGCGCGTGCGTGACGGAGGCTTGCTAGGCGAGGAACGCATCCGCGTCTCGCCGCCAATACTACCACCCCCAGTGCCGAGGTGATCTTCGTCGCGGAGTATCGCAAGGGACCATTGTCACATTGGCCAAGAATAGGCGAGCTTCAAGCCGATTTGGCTCGACGCTGAGTACCTTAAGGCATTGATATTTAGATATCCGCGCTGTGAACGCCTCGCCCCGCTATTGACAAGTAAAACGAATGAACGTGACAGCGCCCTCAAAACCGGAGGATACATATGGTGAGTATTAAACCTTTGGAAGAGACTTCCAAAGATTTCACAGCCGATCTCGCATCATTGCGTGACGATGTCGCAAAGTTGAGCTCATCGCTGTCAGAAGTTATTCGCACACGTTCAGCCGCGACGACAAACACTGTCTTTGACGCGGTCAATAATGCGCGGCAAAAGATTTCCGATACGGGAAATAAAGCGCAACATCCTGTGGCAGGAGCAAGCACGACTCTTGAGACCACGATAGAGCTCAAACCTATGGTGGCGGCGCTTATCGCGATGGTTGCAGGCATGCTCGTGGGATTGCTAAGCCGCGGGCGCAAATGAACGCGCTGTGGGTGCCGAAAATCGACATTGACACGTTAACGACCAGGCGACAAGAAACCTGACTGCTGAGGCATCAATTTATGCGGCCGCAACTGTCGCATTGCTCCAAGAATGCTGCGGTGCGAAATTGTCTCTGGATCCGCCGGCTGATCAAATGCCGTTGCACGTTGAACGTGTTGTAAACGGCCGCGTGGACGGAAACAAAGCGCTGAGCTGATTTGGATGATTTGAAGCCTTGCATTTTTCGTTCGCGTCGTCGAAGCGGCTGATGAGAATTTTCGACTCGATTGTTGGTGCGCAGCCCTTGCTCGTGCAATCGGGGCTATACGCCAGCTGGATCGAGTTTACGGGAGCGACAACGGCCTGCAGGAAGCCGCCAA
>PLUZ01000118.1 GCA_003162995.1 Methylocapsa sp.
TTTTGTCCGATTGGAGCCTCATTCCGGTCAAAACTGATGGCTCACCCATCAGCGCTTCCACCGCGCGGCGGCGGTCCTCAGCCCTTATTCTCTGACGATTTGCTGAACAAAAACGGCGCGACGTCGCCGACGCCCGGCGGCCGCTTGGTCGCAAAGGGCAGGGGGCGGCAGACCGCCATGGCGGAAAGTCCGACCCGCGCCGTCAACAGGCCGTTCAACACGCCTTCGCCGAGACGGGCCGACAGTTTCGCGGCAATCCCATGCCCGACGAATTGCTGAAGCAGGCTGTCGCCGGCCGCCATGCCGCCGGTGATCGCGATATGCGAACCGATCGAGCGCAGAAGCTTGAGAAAGCCGAGCACACCCGGTCTGCCGCCATAAATCGCCGCGATGCGCCGGATAAGCCTTATCGCCTGCGCCGCGACGAAGACGACATCGATGATCGCACGCGGCGCCAGCGCGGTCACCACGGACACGCGCTTGGCGGCGGCGGCGATCTCGTGCCGCACCAATAAATCGAGCGGCTCGACGAGGGTGCGCTCGGCAATGTCGATGAGATCGCGGCCATCGACGATGTCATGCGCGAGTTGGCGGAGCTGGCCGCGGGCGCGGGCGGTATCGGACCGCATGTCATAGAGCGAAGACAGCTGGCCAACGAGGCGCCGCGCTTCCTTGAAATCGTCTTTTTCGCGCGCGCGGGCGAGCCCGATGTGAAGCTCTGCAATATGGCGCTGGCGCAAAATACCGACGATTTCCCTCAGCCCAAGAACGAAAAGTGCTACCCCGGCAATGCCCGCAAGGATAAGACCAACGAGGCCAAACAACGGCGACCATGCGAAAAGATCGTCGATGAGCCGGGTTAGCCACAACCCGAAACCAAGCGACACAAGGCCGCCCGCGGACGCCCAGAAAACACCGCCCCAGGACAACAGCGAGCGGGCAACAATACCTTGTTTCTGCGCGGTCTCAACGGCAGCTTCGCCGGCCTCCTGGGTCGCCATCAAAGCCTTGGCTTCCGCTTCATAGGGATCGGCCAAGGTTTCGATCACCAGCGGGCCCGCGGGCTTTTCACCATTGGTCTCGGCGGTTGCGCCAATGCGGAATGCGCGCGGGCGGGGTTTGGGTTCAAGTGCCACGCAAGACCTCGTTAATCTTTCACCATAGCGTTTTCCGATTCCCCCGAATCAGCGATGCGGACAGCCTGGTCAATCATCAAAGCGCCGTCCTGTCGAGGGGATTAGCCAAGCCGGTCGCCAAGGAGGAACTGGAGCGCGCGGTCGAGCCGTATATGGGGAGGCGGGAGCAGAGTGCCATCCTTGGCCCGGACCGGGGACGGAGGCCGAAAACGGACGAAGCGGTAGTCGATTTCCTCTTGCTTGACAGTGCGCGGCTCGTCGCGAAACACGGCTTCCGGATTGCGCGGGAGTTCGCCTGGATAAATCGCGGCCTCCGACATTCCATCGAAAATCTCGCCGCCGATATGTTCCCCGTCGAGGGGCGTGCCGATCACCGCTTCGAGCGCGGGCTCGTCGAAACCGCCAACCTTGGCCTCGCGTGTTGCCCTGACCGCCGCGAGCGCGATGACATCGACCTCGGCGCCGACCGTCTCGACGCGTGCGATGGCCTTGGCTGTCAGATGCCGCAAGATCGCTTCCAGCCGGTCGTGGCTTGTGTGGTGCAGGTGATCGGCTTTGGTCGCGGCGAAAAGAATCTTGTCGATCTTCGGCCGGAACAAGGCCGACAACAGATTGCCGCGCCCCGCCCGGAAGGCTGTCAGCACATCGGTTAAGGCGGTTTCGAGGTCACGCATCGCGGCTGGTCCCGCGTTCAATGCGGCGAGCGTGTCGACGAGGACGATCTGGCGATCGAGCCTTGCGAAATGATCGCGGAAAAAGGGTTTGACGACATGGGTCTTATAGGCCTCGTAGCGCCGTTCCATCATGCCAGCGAAGGAGTCAGGTGGATGGCTTGTCCCTTCCTCGACGGCGAGCGGCGCGAACGTCAAAGCGGGAGAGCCTTCGAGATCGCCGGGCATCAAAAATCGGCCCGGCGGCAGGCTGGAAAAATGATATTCATCGGCGCGGCAGGCCCGCAGATAAGTGGTGAAAAGCTCGGCCTCGCGGCGCGCCTCCTCTTCATTGGCGGTGCCGCGCGGATCGATGTTGGCGGCAAGCCCGCGCCACTGCACCGCAAGCGGCGCCCGGGCGGCGCTGGCCGAGGCGATGAAGGTTTCGCGCGACCATTGCGCGAAGGATTTCGCCAGAAGCGGCAAATCGAGAAGCCACTCGCCCGGATAATCGACAATGTCGATAGCAAGTGATTGGCGGGCCGGCCGCAACCCGGTCTTTTGGTCGAAAAAAACGCGCAGCCGCAGCTCGGAGATGCGGCGTGTCGATTGCGGCCAATGACGGGCGCCGGCGTCGGCCTTGGGGCCGGCGAGAGCAGCAATGTGGTCCTCATAGGCGAAGCGGGGAACCGTATCGTCTGGCTGCGGCTCGAGCGTGGCACCGATCAGGCGTCCTTCCGCATGCACGCGAAAGACCGGCAGGGTATTTCTCCGGCCGCGCGAGGCGGGGCTTGCCGCCTTGGTCAGATGTTCGATGAGCGCGGTGATGAAGACCGTCTTGCCGGCGCGCGAAAGTCCGGTGACGCCGAGCCGAATATGCGGACCGGCGGCCAAGGTGGCGAGGCTCTGCGCCGCGGCGCGGGCTTCGAAAAGGAGGTCGGAAATTAGCGGCAAAACGAGCTTGCTTTCCAGATCTTTACATGGCGAAGGGGCGCCCGGAGGGAACGCGAGATTGGGTAGGGCAAATGCGTCCCGAAGTGTAGCCAGGGGAACGCGGTTTTGTCATATTCTAGAGCATGATCTTGTAGAATTGCAGGCTTTTTGGACAATATCATACATAAAATCAATGATATACGGCGAACCGTCATATCTCATTAATGTCGTCACACTTTTGAGCATGCCGAAAAAAATTGGGGAGTATCTCATCAGTTTGGATTTCGGCTTTCGATCCTTCCGGACGTCGCTGCGCGGGTCGGGAACCTTTTGCCTTGAAACGCATCTAATCGTGGAAAAAGGAATCCCTCATGAGATCAGCGCCGCACGTTGCCGTTCTATCCGACGATGCCGAGCTCGTTCGGCGTGCACTCACCCGTGACGACAGGGCGTTCCGCACCATCATGGAGCGGCACAATCGCCGACTTTACCGGATCGCCCGCAGCATCTTGCGAAATGACAGCGAAGCCGAAGATGCCGTCCAGGAAGCGTATGTCAACGCTTTTACCCATTTGGGCGGTTTTCGCGGCGATTCCACGCTTGCGACATGGCTTTCCCGCATCACCATGAATGAAGCCTTGGGGCGGTTGCGGCGCGAACGTCCTGCCATGGACCTGGACACTTTCGAAGCGCAACGAACCGAGGCTCAGATCATCAAATTCCCTCAAACGGTGACATCCGACGATCCGGAACGAACAATGGCGCAGCGGGAAATTCTACAGCTTGTCGAGCGAGCGACCGACAAGCTGCCCGAGATCTTTCGAATTGTGTTCATGACACGCGTGATCGAAGGGATGAGCGTTGAGGAAACCGCGGAGCTTCTCGGTCTTCGGCCGGAGACTGTGAAAACGCGGCTGCATCGTGCGCGGCGGCTCGTGCGTGAGGAACTTGACAAGCAAATCGGCCCCGTCCTGATGGACGCGTTTCCATTCGCCGGGAGGCGCTGCGAGCGCGTGACCAACGCCGTTCTGCAACGGCTCATCCGTCCCGAGTAATTTCCGGGAACTTTTCAACTCTCCGATCATCTAACCAGTGTCAACACATCGGTTACCTCCGGTGCCGCTCTGGCATCCGGTGAGAGGAGAGCATCTCAATGAGTTCAAATGTGCATGCGCTGGAAAAGATCAGACCCTTGCGTAGCGAGGGTGACCGGCCTGACCGGGCTGATGTCGAAGCCGCGTTTCGAACCATTATTCGATGGACCGGCGATGATCCTGAACGCGAAGGATTGATCGAGACTCCATCTCGCATGGCACGCTCGTTCGAAGAGTTTTTTGTCGGCTACGCCCAGGACCCAGTCGAATTCCTGCAAAAAACTTTCGAGGAAATCGAAGGTTATGACGAAATGATTGTGCTGCGTGGTATCCGCTTCGAGAGCCATTGTGAACATCACATGGCGCCCATCATCGGGCAGGCTTGGGTGGCTTATGTTCCAAGCGGCCGTGTGGTTGGTATCAGCAAGCTCGCCCGCGTGGTTGAGGTCTACGCCAAGCGTCTACAGATCCAGGAAAAGATGACGGCTCAAATCGCCAATTCGATCAATGATGTCCTTAAACCTCAGGGGGTCGCAGTCATCATCAAAGCGTCGCATCACTGCATGACGACGCGCGGCGTGCATAAACCAGATTCAGATTTGGTCACCAGTTGTATGTTGGGCTGCTTCCGCGACAATCCGCTGACTCGTCAGGAATTTCTCAGCATGGCGGTCTGAGGCTTTGCCACGTTCGCGGGTGGTCCTGACCAATAGGACGGGCCGCTCACAGCTCACATGTCAAAATATCAATGCCTTAGGGGACTTGTCGTCGAGCCGATTTGGCTCGGAAGTCATTACTCCTTGGCCCAAGTGACAATGCCTTTCCGGGAACTTTTCTTTTCAGCGAACATCTAATGGGCATCAACCGCACACTCGGACGCTATTCGATCGTCCGGTGGCAAAATCAGGAGTAACTCCATGCTAGTCCGATTGAGCACGGCGACTGCCGTCATCTGCATCCTGAGCGGCGCGGCCCTTGCACAAGGGGCAGCCAAGCCCACAGATCCACAGATCGCCCACATCGCCTATACGGCGGGACAACTCGATATAGAGGCGGCGAAGCAAGCTCTGTCGAAATCGACGAACACGGATGTGCGTGCTTTTGCCGAGGGTATGGTGGGCGACCATACGGCGGTGAACAAGCAAGCACTTGACCTTGTCACGAAACTCAAGGTTACGCCGGAAGACAATGACACCAGCCGCGCCTTGACCAAAGCCGCAGCCGATGAGCGCGCCGAACTCTCGAAGCTTAGCGGTGGGGCCTTCGACAAGGCTTATATTGACAATGAGGTGGCGTATCACAAGACGGTGAATGGCGCCCTTGAAACGACGCTAATCCCGTCGGCCAGCAATCCCGAACTCAAGGGCCTGCTGCAAACCGGCCTCAAGATATTCCAGGGGCATGAGCAGCATGCAGAAAAGGTTGCCGCTGAGCTGAAGTGAGCGGCGACCTATGCTGCCGGGACGGTATCTTCCCATGTTCATGGTTATGGCAGGGGCATGAATTTCGTCCCGGCACAGGCGGAAGCGATGCATATCGTCTTCTCGCCGGCGGAAACCACAGCCAAGGCCGGCGACATGGTCACGTCGAAGGAACGGATTACAATCACGCCGCCTTACGGAGCCGGGAATTTTTTTATAGTTGCCCTTTTTCGCGAAGCGAGGAATGTCGGCTTGTGCCGCGCTAGCGACATTCAGGCGGGTTGAGCGAATATCCGCTTTCCGCCCTTAGCGGCAGTGCGGCTCAGAGTTCTCGATGACCGGAGTTGACCTGATAGCGGTCCTTGTCACGTGAGAGCCGCCTCCTTGCGTGCCTCCAGCGCGATGGCGATGAGCGAGGCTCCGCCGAACACCAAGTCGATCCCGACGAGCAGCCCGAGTGCCCAGACGAGCGTCCCTGGCAAGCCGGAGATGATGATACCCGCGAGGATCAAATCGATGACGCCGTTTACCAGAATCCACTCCCATTTGCCCGCCAGCTCGCGGCGATGGGCGATGGCGAGGATGATCATCAAAATACCGTCGGCAATGAAATAAGCGATCAGCACATAGGTAAGGATGACCAGACCGCTAGGTAGGGTGACCAGACTTTGAAGCGGGTTCCAAAGCAATACGGTGCCGGCCACCAAGGCCACCAGCGCCGAAAGCAGCGACCATCCAAATCCCGGAGCCTGCCGCCCTCTTAATGTGGAGACGAGGCCCACGATCCCCGCGATAAGGAACAGCCATCCCAGGAAGACAGTGGCGACGATGCCCGCAATGAACGGAAAGACGATCGCGGCAAGCCCGAGCAGGATTAAAACGATCCCCTCGCCCAGATATAGGCCCCAATGATCGTGCATCGATTTGGTCAGAGCGGCTGACACATTGGAATTGGCCGATGACTGCGATGGTGACACGGCTTGCCCTCCTTTGT
>PLUZ01000480.1 GCA_003162995.1 Methylocapsa sp.
AGCCAGTGAGTGTGAGCGGCCCTACCGCCAATTCGGCGTGCGAGCCGCTTGATGTCATCGATACCGAAGTGACGCAATGAAGGGTGACGCTTCCCCTGCGCATCGGCGGCATCACAGGCCATGTTCCACGCTTGTCCACGCTCCCGGCGCAGCGCTGTCAATGCCTCGATCAGCAGTTTGCGCTCATCGTCGTTTAAGTTGTCTATAGGGGTCACCAAACGATTTGACCAAAACTGTACGNNGCCGTTTTCGGGACGGTGGTGCAAGTCCACTGGTTTCTGGCGAAAACCCATCGTTAAATCCCGTCCAAAACTGTGAGCAATCCAAAAATCAAACAACCAATTTCCGGACGGCCGTAGCGTACAATATTTTCCGTTTCGTGTGGTGACTCCAAGTTGCTCAGATGATCGCTATCCCGGCGGCCGTACCGGCCCGGATTAGTTCGTCGTCAAGCGTGGCCAGGGGAAGGTCCAGACGCAGCGCCAGGCGCTGTCAATGCCTCGAGCAGTAGNNCCCAGTTGCAATCAATTTGCGCACGCCCCTCCGATGATTGCGATCCCGCCGCTGGATGTTTGCAGGTCGTTACACCTCCCTGGAGCAGATTCTGTCATGACCCCGGAAAGCAGACGGCTATCGAGGCGGGTTTTCGCCACGGGATAAGACGGGGGCAACGCGGGCGCTGGTTCCGGCGCGGCATTGGGTTTAGGTTTCGCTTGCGCGGCAAGGTCTTTGAACGAAATAGCTTTTGGTTACGATAATATTCGAGTTGCTCATGGCGGTTCAAGTGAGTTCGAGTAACCATCTGTGTTCGGGGAGTGAAAGGAACCAACGTCGCGGTGCACGAATCTCCCACTCGCCCACAGGCCGGATGAAGCATACTGTCACCACTTGATCGTCAAAGTGCTCTACCCTGCCTAATATACGGCACTTGGTACGCCCGCCGCCAGAAACGTCACCACCAGACAAATGTATTTCAACTTCATCGAAATTATTCATCTCTCTCACCTCCGCCATGCCAGAAGCCTTCCAAAGCCGGTCGGTGACGCCATCCTACCTCTGAAAATTCGGGGAGGAGGCGTCGCCCCTCGTCCCGATTGATTTCATTGGTTACATTTGAGTGTAAATGAAGAGACGGCAGGAACTGGATTCTGCTCCCAAATTTCTCCCTGCGTTCTGACTTCCAATTTGTTAGAATATTGATCGGAAAACGCATAGTCACAAAAAACAAGTCCTGTACCACACGAGATAACCTCAACAAATCCCATTTGAGCAAGATCCTCCTCTTGACCAGTATTTGCTCGTTCATTTGCATTGACGATTATTGGTTGCCATCCATTGTTCATCAATTGCTTTCGTGCTTTGTTGTATTTTTGACCGGCTTTTATGGTTATTGGTGCGTGTTGGCAGGATCCACTACTCTTTGCTGATGCCGAGTGATTAGTGAATGCCACGAAAAGTCCTACTGCGAGCGCAGTATAAAAAAGACGAGAATAATGTCCCATAACTTAGCTCCCTAATGATTTCTACACCGATCATAATGTTTCTTGAAAATTGATCGTCAATTGGTATTTCCGTTTACCGGTCGGCGAGCTCGTCGCGCCGAAGGTCATCCCGGCGGCAAGGCCCAAAAAGGCAGCCAAGCCGGTCACCTGCGGCCACATGATGCAAGCCNNCTGCGGCACATCAATCTAGCGGGACGCCATGCGCCGCCAACCAAATGCGCTCAACCTTGTTGACTGCGCTGGTGATGTGGCCGTGAAGCGCGGAAGATACAACCGCAGTCCGCCGAATAATGCGTGTATGTTGGATCGACTCGGCGTGCGTGAAATCCCTGCCCCTCACACTCTTGAGCAAAGCGCCTAGCTCGTCGTGGGCGCTATCCCACTCCGCGAGTAACCGCGCCGCAACGGGCGGGGGCAACGTGGGCGAAGGGAACGCGGCCATAACGAAGCCCGCCAGCCTTATCGGCTCNNAGCCGTGACGCTCCACGAAACGACGAATGAAAAATCCACCATCATGGCTGTGGTCAAACAGGGCGGCATCCTGAAAACCGACGGCGCGCTGTTGGGGCCTTGGATGCTGGTCGAAGCGACCGACGGAACCAAGACCACGACGGGCTATGTCTGCGCTACGAATGTAACCTACATGCGTGACACATACGGCGTGGTCAAAGAGCTGAACTACAAAACGCCAAGCGAAGCCGTGATGATACCGGGCAGCACGCGCGATGTCGTGTCGTTCCGGTGCCCGCCATGGCCGCAGAATCAAGCCAAAATTGGAGGTCAGAAATGAACAAGAAGGTCATAGGCAGACTTGCTGGCGTCGGAATTGTCGGTGGAATGGTATTCGGAGCTTTTTCTCTTGTGCGGATGGAAGTGCGCAGCTTGCTTGAAGCGAAGGGGCCTCCGAAGGATAAGATCGGCGCGCTCTACGGGGACGGCAAGATACATGTCGATTGGCACGACCAACCCGTCGTNNTCTCCGGTAATAAAGAAGCCAAAAGCGCCGGACGAACCGGACACGTTCAAGTCCGCAGCTATGCGGCGCGATTACACGGCGAAGCAATATGTCGTGATGCGTAATAAGATTGAAATCCACACGGGCACAAGAGAGGATGCGCCGGTCGTGGCGGTTGCCGATATGGGGCAAATTCTCGACAGTTCCGGCGATCAAAAGGCGCTCGGCCCGTGGCGGCGGGTCAAAGCGGAGGACACGATCGGCATTAT
>PLUZ01000058.1 GCA_003162995.1 Methylocapsa sp.
CGCGTGGCGCTGGCGCGCGCGCTGGGGCGGCTCCCGGAGCGCGTCATCGTGTATGCGGTGGAGTGCGCCTGCTTCGACGCCGGCGGCGCCATGACGGCGGCCGTGGCCGCCGTGGCCGACGAACTCGCGGCCCATATCGCGGCCGAGATCAAGACGATGCAACATCCGGACGAGGCTCGCCATGCATGAGACGGGAATCGTGAAGGATCTGTTGCGCCGGGTCGAGGCGGCGGCGCGGCAGGCCGGCGCCACCCGATTCTGCATGGGCGCCGCCTACCGCTCGCCGAAGCCCAAGGACCTGCGCAAGGTCGTGCTCGCGACCTCGATCGCCGAAACGTCGGTCACCATCGAGGGCGTGCGTGTCGTCGTCGACAGCGGTCTTGCGCGAGTTCCGCGTTTCGAGCCGGACGTCGGCGTGACGCGGCTCGAGACTGTGCGCGTGTCTCGTGCCGCCGCCGATCAGCGGAGGGGTCGCGCTGGCCGTACTGAGCCCGGCGTCTGCTTTCGCCTATGGGATGAGCCGCAAACGCAGGGTCTCCCCGCTTTCGCCGAGCCCGAGATTCGCTCTGCCGATCTCGCCGCCCTGTTGCTCGCATGCGTCGAATGGGGAACAACCGATCCGCTAGGCATGGCGTGGAACGATCCGCCGCCGGCCGCCGCCGTCAACACCGCGCGCGAGGAGCTGACGGAGTTGGAAGCGCTCGACACGAGAGGCAGAATCACGGCCATGGGAAGGCGGCTGAGGTCGCTGCCATTGCCTCCCCGGCTCGCTCGTATGGTGATTTTTGCAGCCGAGCTCGGCCAGGCAAAGGAGGCTGCCGAGATCGCTGCGGTTATGGTGGAGCGTGGTTTAGGCGGCAACGACCCCGACCTTGCATATCGGCTGGAAGGTTTCCGCCGTGACCGCTCGCCTCGCGCAAGCGAGATGCGAAAGCTAGCGATCAGCTGGGCCCGGCTGGCAAGCGCGGGGCGCTCGGCGCAAAAGCCTCGTGGGGACATGTCGATCGCGCGCATGCTGGCACTCGCCTTTCCGGAGCGCATCGGCAAATCACGCGGCGTGCCCGGCCAGTTCCTCCTCGCCAATGGCCGCGGCGCCAACCTTGATTCGACCCATCCTCTGGCGCGATCCCCCTTTCTGGTCGCTGCGGAGCTGTCAGGATCGGCGGCGTCGACGCGTGTCCTGCTGGCAGCCGCAGCCGATGAAGCGGACATTTTTGCCGCCGCCAGTCATCGCATCCGGGAGAATGACGAGATCGAGTTCGATCAAAACGCAGGTGCGCTGAAGTCGCGCCGTGTCCGCCGGCTCGACGCCATCCTGCTCGCAAACGAGCCAAGGGCGGTGATGGCGAGCGAGGAGACTGCGCGTCTGCTGGCTAGCGGCATTGCAAAGTACGAACTGAGCCGCCTGCCGTGGAGCAAGGCGCAAATCCAGCTCCGCGACCGGGTCGGTTTCTTGCGCGCGGACGGAGAGGACGAATGGCCCGACCTGACCGATGAGACGCTTGCCAAGACGGCCACGGAGTGGCTCCNNCTTGGTAAGACGAAGCTCTCCGAGATCGGCGCCGATGACCTCGGCGCGGCGCTGGACGTCCTGCTGCCATGGAATTTGAAGCGACGCTTGGAGGAACAAGCTCCAACGCATTTCGAGGCGCCTACGGGCAATCGTCACGCCATCGATTACGAGACGGAAGGCGCACCCGCCCTGCACATCCGCGTGCAGGAGTTGTTTGGGCTGACCAAACATCCTTCGATCGCTAACTGTAAGCTGCCGCTCACACTGTATTTGCTCTCGCCGGCGCACCGGCCGGTTCAGATCACGCGCGATCTTCCGGGCTTCTGGAAGGGATCGTGGACGGCCGTTAAGGCCGAGATGAAAAGTCGCTATCCGCGGCACCACTGGCCCGACGATCCAGCCTCGGCAGCTCCGACCTCACGGGCGAAGCCGCGTGGGACGTGATGGAATGAACTTTTAACAGCGCGCAATCCATATGACCATATCGCATAAAACGTAACGAGAGTCCGGAGGACTAGCATCAATTATTCTCCCTTCGCCCGTGGCGATCAGGGGGACTTCCGAAGCGGGTCTGATCAGGTCGGGAACCGTTGAACGAACGACCGGTATTGGAAGGGATAGTTAGGCTCGTGAACGACGTACATGGGCGCGAACCGGCCATCGACGTGACGAGTCCTCTACGTCCGCTTACCACCCAGTACGCCGGTTAGCGGCATCAAAACTCGACGTTACCATCACCACGCGGTCCATTTCCGAAATATCCGGACTCGAAGCGTACACCACCCCGCTCCCAATAGCGCTGCTACTTTACTTGCATGCCGTTTCTTGCGGCACACCAGCATTCCTCGGTCACCAGAGTCGTCGTCCCGCAGGGACGCTGGTGCCTCATTCCATCGGATTGCCGGGGCCATCTCATGACAAACTCCTGCCGCACACACGCTCGTGGGAGATCAGCCCATACCCAAGTAAAACGAGGCTTTCCACATTGGCGGAGATGGCTGCAGCAATCTGCAAAGCAATTCGTCCCCTCATCGATTTACCGCCAATCGCCAATTTACAACGGCTTATCTGTTTATGCCGAATCGTCTCGATCACTGCGCGAAAACACGCTTCGTGGTTGTGGGGAAAGCCTGCTTCCATTTGGGACCTGACCCGGCCGCATGAACGTGCTCGCTTTAGACGACTGGGGCTATAGGTGATTCCATCTCCTTTTCTTAAGGTTCATACTCAGATTGAAATTGCGTGCTAGAGCATTTTCCGATCATGT
>PLUZ01000077.1 GCA_003162995.1 Methylocapsa sp.
CCCAGTTTCCCACATAGCTCGAGCTGGGGGCCTCCAGACCCGATGTCGGATAGGATTGCGGTTTCGTATCCTGCCTCATAACGGGTATCCTTAATGTTGCATAAACGGATACTCGACCTGCATATTTCCAGAGTGCGACCAGCAGCTTTCGCGCCAGCGCCACGATCGTCGTCTTGCGCAGGCGGCCGCCGTTGCACTTTACGCGGTCTTGGAACCAGAGGGCGAGCGCCGAGTCCGGCTGATGGCGCAGCCGTCCTTCCTTCGCCGCCGCGAACGGACTTATCGATGAAACTACGTCAAGCTTTTCCTTCGACGCGAATGGACTAATCGAACTTCGCGATGAAATAGGAACCACAACCTCAACCAAGTCCCGGCCATACATCGCCAGGAACTCAAACAATAGCTTCCACGAGGAGGGCGGTTAATGCCTCAGCCCTTTGATCGTCTGTGCCAGTTCCAGCCTTGATCTCGAATAACGAGAGAAGACGACCGTTGCAAAGTCGCTTCCTCTTGCTTCAAGCGGTGGTTCATCCCGCCGACATTCAGAATCGCGAGGGTGGGTTGCTCCGCCTCACTGGCCGGCTTTTGCTCCGCCGTTGATACGTGACCCTGAGCCAGCATTTATCGTCGAGCGATTATGTATTCGAGGGGAAAGATGACCGATAAAGCTGACCACATCGCCTGGGCCGCCGAGGCCGTCGCGGTTTTTCAGCGGCACTGCCGCACGGGTGACGTGCATGCGATCGCAGACCTGATTTGCGATCTTGGACACTTGGCCGAGGAGCGCGGCCTCGACTTTCTCAGCGACGTCAGGCGTGGCGTTGGGCATTGGTATGCGGAGCGTCATGCTCGTGACCGCGACAAACTCGGGCCGGACGCTGCAGTCGAGATCACCATCAAGCCGAGAAGGCGCCAAAAACACGATGACGAGGCAGAGGTTAGGGGTTCGAGTGCGCTGATTCAACGGGATATGGCGGACGCCGTTGAGGAAATCTCACAGCAATTCGACGCGCTCGAAGACAAAATTTCCTCCATGCCGGCGCCGACGGAGCGCAGCCCAGAAGCCGCCATGAACACAACGAGGAGAGCTGTTGCCAAGAACAATCTGAAGAAGCTCAAAAATCGTCGCACGCGGATCACACGACGCGACCGTTCGAAATGAGAGAAACTTAATCTGAGCCATGCAAGAATGCTATGCGTCTATTCGTGGCCGATTGGCTCAAGGAAAGGAAATATTTGAAACGAGTATAGCGAAAGGCAAGCGGGAGTGAGATATTGGCTTTCCGGTCAGGGCATCCTTGGCGGCCTCGTGCGCCCCGGCATCAGCCTTCGGGTGAGAAGACATGCGCCCGCGCTTGTCGCCCTACCGTCGTTACGAGCTTCACAAGGGCCTACAAGAGGCCGCGAAGGCACGCGGCGAGCCGATGACCAAGGAAGACGCCGAGTACTGCATCGACAAAGCCTTAGCGACTGGCGTGCTCGATTCGGCCGGCGACTTGAACACGAGGAAACCGCGAGGAGATCATTGCGGAAATCCTGCAAAAGGCCGCCACTTGGAATATGCCTATGCCCCGCGACGAGGCTGAACGGCTGACGAACCAGGCCATACGCGGCATTAAACTCCGCCGAGGATTACGAATATTTTGGACCGTCGCGCTTTTGGCGATCGCCTACTTGATCGCAAGCGCCTTGGGACGATAGGCTGCGGCCGGTGTTGACCGTAAGTGGCGCACATTGGCTTTCTTCTGTCGCTCAAGCCGCTTTAGCCGCGCGGAAAATCCTTCGCCGGCATGCCGGGCGTGAAGCTCACGAAAGCGAAAGGCAAGCGGAAATGAACCTCTTCCACGCTTCTGCTATCTTTACTGCCGTATTAATCGGCGCAAGCTTCTTGCCCCGAATTGACGTGGCACATGCGCAACGCAGGTCGTTCGAAGCGCCACATGCCCAGGATGGAGTCTATGCCGTTGATATCACGACGCGGCAAGGCGATTGCGGCAGCGCCTATCATTTGACGATCTCAGTGTTCGGCGGCCACGTCACCGCGGTGGGGGATACGCCGATAGAATCCAGTGGTCAGATCAACCGGCGCGGTATCGTGAATCTGACGTTTCGGGGCATGGACAAAGTCGCGCATGCGACCGGAAGGCTTGCGGACGGTTCTGGCTCCGGCACCTGGTCGTCACCGTCCCTACAATGCGCTGGGTCCTGGCACGCCGTCCGGCATAACTGAAGCAGCTTGCCCTCGACGAGTTCACCAATGGCGACGAACCGGGCGTGAAACTCAGAAAAGCGAAAATCACCGGGTCTAGGCGCACCCCGCCTAAGCGGGCCCTTCTCCGGAAGGCGATTGCGAGTTAACCAAGTCTGGTATGCGACTTGCGTTCGATCTGGGATGCCTGAGCTTCTCCACGAGGCCTGGAGGGGAGAGAATGCGCGGTAGAAATCCAGGGCCTTTAATTTGCGAGTTGCGATCACAAGAGTTGCGAGTTACGTGACTTATCCCCCAACCGGAACGGTGTTCGCGAGGCCCGTAGCGGAGAATGC
>PLUZ01000361.1 GCA_003162995.1 Methylocapsa sp.
TTGGCCAGCACCATGTCCATATTGGACAACAGCGCGCGGAAGAACGGCCATTCGCGGTTCATGCGGATCAGCAGATCCATGCGCTCGCCGGGAGCCTCCTTGATGAAGGCTTCCACCGCCGAGCCGAAGCCGAACCAGCCCGGTAAGGTGATGCGCGCCTGGCCCCAGGAGAAGCTCCAGGGGATGGCGCGCAGATCCTCGATCCGCCGTGACGCGCGGCGGGAAGCGGGACGCGAGCCGATATTCAATTCGGCGATTTCCGCGATCGGCGTCGCGGCGAAGAAAAAGTCGACGAATCCTGGCGTCTCATAGACGAGCGTGCGGTAGGCAGCCATGCTCAGGCCCGACAGCGTCGCGGCGGCGTCGAGAAAATCCTTGGAAGCGGGACGGACAGGTGCAAGAAGCGTTGCTTCGAGCGTCGCGGCCACAAGCGTCTCGAGATTGTGCAAGCCGATGTCGGGGTTCGAATATTTCGACGAAATCACCTCGCCTTGCTCGGTGAGCCTGATGTGACCATTCACGGTTTCGGAGGGTTGCGCCAAGATGGCTTGATAGCTAGGGCCGCCACCGCGTCCAACGGCGCCGCCGCGCCCATGAAAGAGCCGGAGCGTAACCCCTTCGAATTCCTTGAAATATCCCGCAAGCTTCGTCGAGGCGCGATAAAGCTCCCAGTTGCTGGTAAAGAACCCGCCATCCTTGTTGCTGTCCGAATAGCCGAGCATAATCTCTTGTTGCGCGCCCGAGTTGCGCACGAGATCGAAAATCCCCGGCACCGCATAGAAGGACCGCATGATCGTCTCGGCATTGCGAAGGTCGTCGATCGTCTCGAACAAAGGAACGGCGAGCAATGCGGCGGCCGCATCAGGATCGCCAAGGACCCCCTGCATCATGCCGCATTCTTTTTGCAGGAGGAGCACTTCGAGCAGATCGCTCACCGTTTCGGTGTGGCTGATGATGTAGTGCCGGATCGCCTGCTTGCCGAAGGATTTGAGCAAGCTTGGCGCGGTTTGGAAGATCTCGAGCTCTTCTTCGGTTCGTTCGGAGTAGATGACACCGGGAACGCGCAGCGGCCTTGGGTCACGCAGGAGAGCGATAAGAAGAGTTTGCTTCGATGGTTCGTCGAGACGGGCATAGTCCGCCGACACGCGCGCGCTCTTGAGCAGCTCGGCGAGCGTCTCTTCATGCCGGTCCGAGCTTTGCCGGAGATCGACAGTGGCGAGATGAAAGCCGAAGACATCGACAGCCCGGCGCAAGGGCGCGAGCCGCGCCGGGATCAAGGCCTCGCCATGATGCGCGGCAAGCGAAGCCTCGATGACGCCGAGATCAGCTTGCAGCGCATCCGCGCCAGGATAGGGTTCTCCGGACGCGACGGCATGGCGCGAGACTTCGCTGCGGGTGAGCGCGAGCAGGGTTGCCGCGAGCCTTGCATAGATGCCAATCAAGGCACGGCGATAGGGTTCGTCGCCGCGCTGCGGATTGTTGTCGCCGGAACGATCCGCCAGCGCTTGCAGCTCCGGCGTGCAGCTGAAGAGCCGCAGGGTTACGGATAGCTCGCCGCCCAAGAGATGGACCTCGGACAAGTAATGGCGCAGCGCGACCTCACACTGGCGGCGCAGCGCCAGGATCAGCGTCTGAGCGTTCACATTCGGATTGCCGTCGCGATCGCCGCCGATCCAGGATGCCATGCGGAAAAAGGAGGCGACTTGGATACCACCAAGCTGGTCCTCGAGCTCGGCATAAAGTTGCGGAATTTGCCGCAGGAAGGTCGTTTGGTAATATCCGAGCGTGTTCTCGATCTCGTCGTGAACGCTCAAATGCGAATAGCGCAAGAGCCGCGTTTGCCAAAGCTGCGCGATCCGGGCACGCAGCAGCATAGCGTTGCGTTTTCGCTCCCGCTCGCTTGGGAGTGTGTCACGTTCAAACAAGAGCTGCGCGATAGAACGTTCCGCGTCGCGCTGGCTCTTGCGCTGGACCTCTGTCGGATGCGCGGTGAGAACCGGTGACACGAGGCTACAGCCAAGCTTTTCAGCGATGGCTTTTCTTCCAAAGCCGGCTGCGGTCAGGCGCTCGAATGTCGCGGCAAGGCTGCCATCCTCGAACGTCTGCTGTTGTTGCTGTCCACGCGTGGTATGGCGCCGGATATAATGCCGGTCCTCGGCAATATTGGCTAGATGGGAAAAATAGGTGAAGGCGCGCGATACCGCCATCGCCTGGTCAGAGGTCAATCCGCGCAAGAGCGTGCCGAGCTGCCGGCAGGCATCCGGATCGGCGTCGCGTTCGAAGGCGATACTGAGTTTCCGGATCGCCTCGATCAGCTTGAACGTCTCTTCCCCTTCCTGTTCACGGATCGTGTCTCCAAGCACCTGACCGAGCAAGCGGATATCGTCGATAAGCGGCAGTTCCTTTGCAGGACCATCGTTCATCGGCGTCGAACTCAGCGTATTTGTCATCGAAGCCTCATAGGTGCATTGTCACGTTCATTGGTTTTACCTGTCAATAGCGTTTGGCGCTTTAATCCCGCCTATGCAAATATCAATCCCTTATGATAGCCGCCACGGGACAAACGACTTTGTGTCGATATAATTGGCGTCGAAATTAGATTCGCGAGGAACACGGGAGGCATTTTCGATGGGCAAGGTTTCAAGGCGTAAGATGTTGACGGGAACGGCCGCGGGCGCAATGGCGGCGGCCGCGACGACAGCGCGGGCGGCCTCTTTCGGTAATCCGGATGAGCCGCCGCAAGGCGCCATCAACACCAAGGGCAACCCGGCCAGTCTCACAGATCCGGGTCCACAGAATCCGGCGATCGGCAGCCAGTTTCCGTCGGCGCAGTTCCCGCCTCCGACTGATGTCAGTGACATGCCGCTCTTTTGGGCGTCGTTCAACAATGCGCCGAAACGCATTCAGGACGGCGGCTGGGCGCGTCAAGTGACGCAGGCCGACTTTGCGATCTCGGAGACCATCTCCGGTGTCGACATGCGGCTTACCGCCGGGGGCATAAGGGAGATGCACTGGCACCTGGCNNGTGAAAGAGGGCGATCTTTGGTACTTCCCGGCAGGTCTGCCGCATTCGCTGCAGGGGCTAGGGCCGGACGGGTGTGAGTTCATCCTATGTTTCGACGATGGCAAGGCCACGGAATATAACACGCTCTTGGTCACGGATTGGTTCGCGCACACGCCGCCGGACATACTGGCCGAAAATTTCGGGGTGCCTGCCGAGGTATTCTCGAAGATCCCGCTCCACCAGCTTTACATCTTCCAAGGCAAACTCCCTGGCACCCTCGCCGCAGACCAAGCGGCCGTGAAAGGAACAATGGGTCCTCCTCCACATCCCTTCACCTTCTCCCTCGGCTCCAGTGCGCCCACCCGGCAGACAAAGGGCGGCGAGGTGCGGATTGCCGACAGCAGCAATTTCATCGTCTCCAAGACGATTGCCGCCGCTCTCGTCACCCTGCATCCGGGAGGACTCCGGGAGATGCATTGGCATCCTAATGCCGATGAATGGCAGTACTGGATCAAGGGTAAGGGACGCATGACCGTTTTCGACTCCGGGCCAAGAGCCGTCACTATGGACTTTAACCCCGGAGACATAGGCTACGTAAAGCGCAGCAATGGGCATTATATCAAGAACGTCGGCGACACCGACCTGCAGTTCCTCGAAGTGTTCAGGAGCTCCTATTTTGCCGACGTTTCCTTGTCCGACTGGGTGACGCATACGCCGCCGGCCATGGTCGCTCAGCACCTCAACGTGGATGAGGCGACCATCGCAAAGTTTCCAAACAACAAGCCGGAAGTCGTGCCGGAGTGACAGGGGGCAAAAGAGCTGCAATTGGCAACCCAAACACACGGCAGCCGGAGACCAGCTGGTACGACTTGCCGAACTGGTGTGCTTCGGAACATTCCGCCACGTTTGCTGGTTCAAAATAAAAACAGCCGCTGCAGCTTATCCCAATCGGCGCAAGATCAGGTACGAAAATATTTATATATACCGTCATCATAATTCTCCTCATTGCGAATCAACCCGTCGCGCCGGACAATAATTTGATGGCTTGGGCGAGATTTGAAGCGGAGTAAGCGATGCTGCTCGGAACGGATTTCATTCTTGACGCTTTGGCTTTAGAAGAAATCGATCATTTGTTCATGGTACCAGGTGGATTGGTTGACCCCTTTCTCCCCGCCCTTGGCAGACAAAAGGCGTTGAGGCCGATTGTTGCTGCGCAAGAGGGCGGGTCGGCCTATATGGCAGATGGCTACGCGCGAGCGAGCGGAAAATTCGGCGCCGCTTTGTGCATCGGTGGGCCCGGCCTTGCGAACACTGT
>PLUZ01000312.1:0-13734 GCA_003162995.1 Methylocapsa sp.
CTTCCCGGACGGACACTAAGATTTTATGCCAAACCGTTTATAGAAGCATCAGAGCTTATTGGCCAGCTCGTGCTAGCGGTAATTGTCGCAGCACAGGGTCAGGACGGTGCATTACCCGCAGAGGGGAAAGAAGTTCTAATTTGCAAGCTAAACCTTTTGATCGAGCAGCTCGATATTCTTGGGCTTGATCTTACCAAACTATCCGCGCAAAGGTTGAGAGATTATGTTTCTAATGAAGAGCATATCACTGTAAAGCAAATAAGCCTCCACGTATTACAACTCAGGGATAGATTGCCGGATCAATTAGAATCATCATATTTATTGTCTTTGACCGCTAGAGAAAGAGAATTATTTGATAGTGCGGCCCCTCACTATGGGGAACAGGTAAGCATTGCCTTTTCATCTATAGTTTATGAAATAGACGAAGCAGCAAAGTGTTTGGCTTTAGGTAGGAGCACGGCATGTGCGTTTCATTCGATTCGCTGTTTGGAGGCCGGTATCCGCGCACTCTCTCGGTGCCTTCAAATACCAGACCCGACACGAGCGAGCGATAGAAGTTGGCAAAAATTACTGTCTAATCTCAAGTGCGGGATTGACGGAAAGTGGCCGACTAATAGCGACCGCTTGTCCGGCGATGGAGAATTTTTTGACAATGCCTATGCAGCCCTCGCGGCGATACAAAATCCGTGGCGAAACGCCACGATGCATCTTGATCAAAAATACACTGAAGACGAAGCGCGCCATATATTCGATATGGTAAGGAGTTTTATGAAGAAGCTTGCGTACCGGTGCGACGAGGATGGGAAGCCCTATGCTTAACTTCCTGTGCTTTTGGCTGCACAACTTTCGTGAATGCACGATCAGACGCTTCTGGGCTTTCATCAACCTCAACCTCGTGGGCCAATGCACCGATAGGGGCTTGGTATGTCAGGTGAAACAACGCCAGCTAAATTGGGCGAGCGCAGACCGTGAATGAGAAACCCGCTATGTACCAGCGCGCCGATGTCGCGCTGGTTGGGCGCCAGCTTTTTCCGAGTAGAGCCAAGGCGCAAGAAGCCATCGCTGCCGGACTCGTGCGTGCCGATGGGGAAATCATCCGCAAAGCGTCGGCGCCGATTGGGCCTAACGCTATGATCGAATCCGCGCCTGCCTATCCTTGGGTCTCGCGCGGCGGCGTGAAGCTGGCCGCTGCTCTCGATGCCTTCGGTTTCGATCCCGCTGGACATTTCTGTCTCGATGTCGGCACCTCGACCGGGGGCTTCACCCATGTCCTTCTGGCACGTGGCGCTGCCGGGGTCGTTTGCGTGGATTCAGGGCACGGCCAATTGCATGAGACGATCGCCCGCGATCCGCGCGTCATATCGTTCGAGGGGATCGACGCGCGGCATTTAACGCAGGCCTCGCTCGCGCGGGCTCCCTCCATCGTGACCTGCGATGTGAGCTTTGTTTCGCTCGCCGTGATTCTCCCGGCCGTGCTGCCGCTCGCAGCGCCAGAGGCGGCGCTCGTCGCTCTGATCAAACCGCAATTCGAGGCCGGCCCCGGCCGCACTGTCAAAGGCATCGTCAAAGACAGCGAGATCAGGCGTGAAGCCTGCGATAAAATCGAAAATCTAGTCAAAAGCCTTGGCTGGCAAATCCTGGGCATCATGCCGTCTCCGATTGATGGCGGCGACGGTAACCAAGAGTTTCTCCTCGGCGCGCGGCAGGGATGATCAGCTTCAACACGCGTCTCACCATCGATCGGCTCGGGTGGCGCGGCGAAGGAGTCGCGCAAGGCCCAGATGGCTTGATCTTTATCCCCTATGCTTTGGCGCATGAGACGATCATCGCGGAGGTCGATGGCGCGCGAGGCACATTGGTCGAGGTGGTGGCCCCGAGCCCGGACCGGATCGCCCCTTTTTGCCGCTATTTCTCGCGGTGCGGCGGCTGCGCGGTGCAAACGCTGAGCGCGGAGTCTTATGCCCGATGGAAGCGCGACCTCGTCGCCAAGGCGTTGCAGCGGGCGGGACTCACGATCGCGGTTTCGCAGCTAATCGATGCGCATGGCGCGGGGCGCCGGCGCGCGACCTTTCATGCGCGCTACCCGCAACAGGGCCAGGTAAAGACAGGCTTCACTCAGGCGCGGACGCATGACATCGTCGAAATCGACTCTTGCCCGGTGCTCGCCTCTTCGATGGACAGGGCTTTGCCGGCTGCCCGTGCTCTTGCACAAGCCCTAGCCGGCCAGAGCAAGCCGCTCGACATTCTCGTCACCGCGACGGCCTCAGGCCTCGATATCGATCTCAAAGGCCATGGTCCGATGAGCGATACCGCGACGCAAAGACTTATCAAGATTGCCGGGGACTATGATCTCGCGCGTCTCTCAAACCATGGTTCGATCCTGATCTCGCGCCGCACGCCAGTGCTTGCCATGGGCAGGGTCATGGTGGCGCCGCCGCCAGGCGCATTCTTGCAGGCAACCGAGGCCGGTGAGGAAACGCTCGCGGCCCGGGTTTGCGCACATGCCGCGGGGGCCAAACTCATCGCTGATCTCTTTTCCGGCGTCGGGACCTTTGCGCTGCGGATGGCGGCTTTCGCGAAAGTCGATGCCTACGATCTCGATGAGGCAGCGCTTCAGGCCATGGCGAAAGCCGCGCACGTCGAAGGCATGCATCAAGTGACAGCCGCGCGGCGCGATCTTTTTGCGCGCCCGCTCCGCCCGGAGGAGATGGAACGCTACGACGCCATCGTGTTCGATCCCCCGCGCGCGGGGGCCGCGGAACAAGCCACGGCGCTTGCCGCCTCGCTTGTGCCGGTCATTGTCGCGGTTTCCTGTAACGCGGAAAGTTTTGCGCGCGATGCCGCGATCCTGTGCGCCGGCGGCTATGAAATCCTAATGGTGGAACCGGTCGATCAGTTTCGCCATACGCCGCATGTCGAAATTGTCGCAAGCTTCCGGCGGCGAGGGGAAAAGCCACGGCGAAAGAGGCGGCTGCTCGGCTAGAGCATTTTCAAGCGAAGTGGATACCGGTTCGCGTTAAGAAAATGCGATAAGGCAAACCCCTAGATCATGAGCCCTTCAAGTCGCAGCGCGCAGGGGGGAAGCGGCCGGCGGGTCGAACCAGCGAAACGCCAATAGCCCAACGAGAAAGCCGCCGATATGGGCCTCCCAAGCGACCGTCGCGCCGGTGTCAAGCGGCATGGGAATCGTGCCAAACAAAAAATTGGCGAGAAACCAGAAGCCGAGAAAACTGATCGCGCTGCGATTGGAGAGAATGTCCCGCAACGGCAGCGCGGGCTGCCGGTAAGCGTGGTCTTCATTCGCGCGGTCCCCGAAGCCGAGGGATTCGTCGAGCGGCGCCCCTGGTTGAAACACGAAGCGGACCGCCGCCGCCATGACGCCGGAAACCGCGGCCGAGGCACCCACGACCGGCTGCAGATCGGCCATGTGGGTCGCGTAGTGCATAGCAGCTCCGGCAATGGCCGCGACCGCGCAAAACAACAAAAAGCGCGGCGTCCCAAAGCGGCGTGCGACGGGCGAGCCGAAGGCCACGAACCAGAGGCAATTCATCCCCACATGCAGCCAGCCGCCGTGCAAAAACGCATATGTCAGCGGCGTCCACCAGAGTGGCTTGCCGTCCCCTAAGAAAAAGCGTGCCGCCTGCGCGCGGAACTCGGCGTCCTCCGGAATCGCATTGAAAGCGGCGGTGACCCTTGCGGGATCGAAAGCAAAAGTGAAACGGCCCGGCACGAAGGCGAAGTGCTGAAGAATTTCGAGATAGGTCTCTGGCGCGATGAGTTGAGAGAAGCCCTCGATCGCGACAAGCAGCACGACGATCCAGAGGATCACCGGCGGCAGATTGAAAATCCGTTCTTTTTGATGCCGCATGCTGGGACTCATCTCTTTATGCACTGTGGATCATCATGCTTTGCACCGCTTTGGGATCAAGCGCTAGTCTACGTCCTCGACCAGGACCGGGCTGCCATCGGTCAGTTTCTGGGCGAGCGACGCCTCCATGAAATTGTCGAGTTCGCCGTCGAGCACGTCGCCGGGCGAGCCTGATGTTACGCCGGTCCGCAGATCCTTCACGAGCTGGTAGGGCTGCAGCACATAGGAGCGGATCTGATGGCCCCAGCCGATATCGGTTTTGCTCGCTTCCGTCGCATTGGCGGCGGCCTCCCGTTTTTCGATTTCCTGCTCGTAAAGCCTTGCGCGAAGCATGTTCCAGGCGGTTGCCCGGTTCTTGTGCTGCGAGCGCTCGCCCTGGCAGGCAACGACGATCCCCGACGGGATATGGGTGATGCGCACCGCCGAATCCGTCGTATTGATGTGCTGGCCGCCAGCCCCCGATGAACGATAGGTATCGATGCGGCAATCCGATTCCTTGACGTCGATCTCGATCCTGTCGTCAATCACCGGATAGACCCATACCGAGGCAAAACTCGTGTGGCGCCTTGCGTTCGAATCGAAAGGCGAGATGCGCACCAGGCGATGCACGCCGGATTCGGTTTTGGCCCATCCATGCGCGTTGTGGCCCTTGACGAGCAGGGTGCCGGATTTGAGGCCCGCTTCGTCGCCCGCCGTCTCCTCGATGATCTCGACCTTATATTTGTGGCGCTCGGCCCATCGCGCATACATGCGAAACAGCATGCGTGCCCAATCGCAGCTCTCGGTCCCGCCGGCGCCGGCGTGAACCTCGATATAAGTGTCATTGGCATCGGCTTCGCCGGACAACAGCGCCTCGATCTGGCGGCGCTCGGCTTCCGCCTTCAGGGCTTTCAACTGGTCGAGGCCTTCCTTCTCGGACGCCGCGTCTTGTTCCGCCTCGGCGAGCTCGATCAGCGTGATCGCGTCCAAAAGTTCACTTTCGAAACGATTGAGCGAGCCAAGCCCTTCCTCGAGCTCGGTACGCTCGCGCATGATTTTTTGCGCGGTTTCGGCATCGTTCCAAAGGTTGGGATCTTCAGCCTTGGCGTTCAGTTCGGCGAGGCGGCGAGCGGAAGCTTCGACGTCAAAGATGCCTCCTCAGCAATCCCATCGATTGCTGGATGGATTGGACAAGCGCTTCGGCTTCGGCGCGCATTTTGATACTCACTTTTCAGGGAAATTAGCGGTTGGAGATTTCGTTCAATGGAAAGATGGAGCTTCTGCTCGCGCGTTGCAAGATAATAAGATCGGGCCGGGATGTAAACGGCGCAAGGCCCAGGCAAGAGACGCGCCATGGCCACTGCGAAGCTCCGCCGCGAGCCAGTTGTCGGTGCGCAAGGAAAACCAGAGCCGGGGAAGGCAGGGCCGGCCAGCGTGACAAATCCGTCAAAGTGGAGGACTAAACACGGCTCGCTTCAAGGTGAATCGCAGCCGGTGACACGTATTATGGCTTCTCGCATGATCTTTTCAAAATAGTCGGCAACTTTTTAAAGATCATGCTCTAAGTTGACGTCCAACGAGGTTTTGCCACAATGGTCCGGCGCGCGATAGGATCGAGAGGCGAGCCTCCAGTGCACTGGACCGGACCATTAACGGGAACTGCTCAAACATGACCGATGACGACAAATCGCATGCCCCCATGCGCAAGACGCATCGGGTCTGTCCGCGTCCCCCGTTCGAGCGTATCGCCCTTGTCCTGCAAGGCGGCGGCGCTCTCGGCGCCTATCAGGCGGGCGTCTATCAAGCTTTGGCGGAGGCCAATCTGCATCCCGACTGGGTGGCGGGCATTTCGATTGGCGCCGTTAATGCGGCGCTGGTGGCAGGCAACCCGCCGGAGAAGCGCGTCGCGCGGCTGCGCGAATTTTGGGAGACCGTCAGCGCCGCTCCATTCGGTCTCCCCACCATCTCTTCACTCGAGATCAAGGACGAGTCCATCCGTAAATGGCTCAATCAACTACGCGCAGCGGGCAATTTGTTCGGGGGCGCACCGGGATTTTTTAAACCGCGGATACCACCGCCCTTGCCGTTCATACAAGGGGACCTCGATTCTCTTAGCTATTACGACATTGCCCCTTTGAAGGCGACCCTCGAACGACTCGTGGATTTTGACCTCATCAATAGTGGGATGACCCGTTTTAGTGTCGGCGCGGTGAATGTGCGCAGCGGCAACTTCGTCTATTTCGACAACACCACGCATGATATCTGTATGGAACATGTCATAGCGAGCGGCTCGCTACCGCCCGGTTTGCCGGCCACCGAGATCCAAGGTGAATATTATTGGGATGGCGGCCTTGTTTCGAATACGCCACTGCAATGGGTGCTCTCCGGCCGGCCGCGCCTGGATACACTGGCCTTTCAGATCGATCTCTGGAACGCGCGCGGCGACGTACCGCGCAATCTGATCGAGGCCGAATTGCGCCAGAAGGAAATCCGCTTTTCCAGCCGCACACGGGCAGCCACCGATGATTTCAAAAGGTCGCAGCTGTTACGCCGCGCGGTCCACCACCTCCTTCAGCAGATTCCAGACGAGCTGCGGCAATTGCCGCAAGCCAATCTTCTCGCCGGCGAGGCGGATGAAAAAGTCTACAACATCATCAATCTCATCTATCACTCCCACAATTACGAGGGCACCTCGAAGGACTATGAATTTTCGAGGCGGACCATGGAGGAGCATTGGGAGTCGGGCTACAACGACGCGGTGCGCACATTGCGTCACAAGGAAGTCTTGCAAAGGCCCGAAAATCACGACGGCGTCTTCACCTTCGACCTCGCGCGCGACGGCCGTGAATAGAGCGAAGTGAGGGCTTCAGGCCGCACCTGATCGACACCCGTTGAGGAGATGAACGATGAAGCTTGCCGATGTCGCCAAAAATGCCTTCGCGATGCCGCTCACCGACCCCGCCTATCCGCGCGGCCCCTACAAATTCTACAATCGGGAATTCGTGGTCATCAGCTACCGTACCGATCCCGACGCGTTGCGCGAGGTGGTGCCCGAACCGCTTGAGGTGGTGGGCGATACAGTCAACTACGAGTTCATCCGCATGCCCGATTCGACCGGCTTTGGCGACTATACGGAAACCGGCCAGGTCATCCCCGTGCGTTTCCGCATGCCGGATGGGACGGTCCAGGAAGGCGGCTATGTGCACGCCATGTATCTCGACGACAATTCGCCGATCGCCGGCGGCCGCGAGATCTGGGGCTTTCCGAAAAAGCTCGCCAAACCAAAGATCGCGCATGAGAGCGAGACCTTGGTCTGCACCTTGCACTATGGTTCGGTTCTGTGCGTGTCAGCCACCATGGGCTACAAACATCGCGAACTTGACCCGGCGCCTCTGCTAAGAAGCCTGGCAAAGCCCAGTTTCATGATCAAGATTATACCGCATGTGGATTGCACACCGAGGATTTGCGAGCTCGTGCGGTATTATCTGGAGGGTGTCACTTTGAAAGGCGCCTGGTCCGGGCCTGCCGCCATTGAGCTATTCGAGCATTCCATGTGCGACGTCGCCCGCCTGCCGGTCCGCGGCGTGGTGTCCGCCAGCCACTTCATCACCGACTTGACCCTCGGCCTAGGCGAAGTGGTGCATGACTATTTGAAGGACAGTTAACGCGTTTCTCTAGTCGTGCCTCAGTTTTAATTTCTGCTTTGCGCCAGATGCGGTCTTCGGCTTAGCGTACGATTTTTTCCGAATTCTGAAACAGCTAAAGTGCGTCGGAAATGGGGTTTGATTATGCGCCTCTATAGCTAGTTCCAGCCCTTCTGAACGATCAATAGGCCAGGCTTGGCCTTGTCGTAAATCGCCAGGTCGAGGTGGTTGCTGAAATTCAAACCAGGACACTACCGGCCGGTCTGACCATTTGGCTCAAGTACAAGAGCTTTGCAAAGGCGCACCATATTGTCGTTGGTGCCAACAATGCCGAAGCGCAGCCAGTCTGGACGCGCCGCGAAGCGCCGCACCAGAATGCCGCTTTCCGCCAACCTTTCATACCAGCCTTGCGCGTCCTGGTGCCGCACCAGCCGGAAGAGCACGCTGCCGCCGATAACGTCAAAACCGGCCGCCGCCAAGAGTGCGTCGAGAGCCAATCCTTGCTTCGCAAGCCGCATTCGCGCCGCCGCGAGCCAAGCCTCATCCATTAAGGCCTTTGAACCAATGGCGATGGCCGCACCGGAGACCGGCCAGGGACCAAGCGCGGCGCGCAATCTTTCAACGAGAGGTTTTGGCGCGATGGCAAATCCGAGCCGGAGCCCCGGCAAACCATAGGCCTTGCCGAAGGAGCGCAACACAAGCATACCGCGGGCGGGCATCTCCGGAATGGCGCTGGCGCCGGGTTCCAGAAAATCGGCGAAAGCTTCATCGGCGATGAGCAAGCAGCCCCGCGCGGCAAGTGCCGCCGCCAGCGCGTGGAGGTCCGCCGCCGGAACGCGCCTGCCATCCGGATTGTTGGGATTGACGATGATCGCGACATCCATGCTTTCCAGCGCCGCAAAATCTTCGGCAATCGTCACCTCGACGCCAACTTCCTCCCAGCTCTGCGCATACTCGCAATAGGTAAATCCCAAGATACCCACACGCCTCGCCGGCACGAGATGGGGCAGCATGCTTATGATCGCCTGGGTGCCCGGCGCGGCAACCACTTCCGCGACCACAGGCGCGCGATACGCCGCACGCGCTGCCGCTTCGAGTGCGTGAAGTTCCTCCGGTTGCGGCAGCCGCGTAAAACTTTCCAGCGGCGGGTTGGCGAAAGGATAAGCATCAGGGTTGATACCCGTCGAAAGATCGAGCCAGGGCTCCGGCGCTTGCGGATAGGCCCGCCGCGCGGCAAAGAGATTGCCGCCATGCCCGGCAAGGGGTAACTCCGGCACGGCTTGACGGGAATTCTCACGCATGAATTTGGCCGCAACTTTGACGCTCGCGGCCCTCGCTGTCGCCATCGAGGCCTGTGTTGGCTACCCGCAAAGCGTGTTTCGCACGTTCGGTCATCCGGTCACCTGGATTGGCCGTCTGATTGCGCTCGCCGACCGCTGCTTGAATCATGAGGATCAATCCTTTGCGGCACGACGCGCCCTGGGTTTTCTCGCGCTCCTGTTGCTTGTAGCGCTTGCTTGGGGCTCCGCCACTCTTTTCAGCCTCGGGCTCGCCGCCTTGGGCCTCCCACGCGCGGCAGGCTTTGCCGTCACCGCGCTTATCGCGTCGAGCCTTATCGCGCAACGCAGCCTCGATTCGCATGTCCTTGCCGTCGCGGAGGCTCTCGACGCGGGATTGGAGGCTGGTCGCGCTTCCGTGGCAAAAATCGTCGGCCGCGACGTGGCAAACCTCGATGAGACAGGCGTCGCCAGCGCGGCAATCGAGAGCCTTGCCGAGAATTTTTCCGACGGCGTCGCCGCGCCCGCCTTCTGGCTCGCGCTTGGCGGCTTGCCCGGGGGCCTTTGCTACAAGGCCATCAACACCGCCGACAGCATGATCGGCCACAAGACGCCACGGCACGCGGCGTTCGGCTTCGCCGCGGCCAAGCTCGATGATCTCGTCAATTTTTTGCCCGCGCGTTTGTCGGCCCTTCTCATCACGGGTGCGGCTTTTCTCGTACCGGGCGCCTCGCCTCGCGCCGCGTGGCGTAGTGTGCGGCGCGACGCGGGCGGACATCCGTCCCCCAATGCCGGCTGGCCCGAGGCAGCGTTCGCCGGCGCCCTCGGCGTGCGGCTTGGCGGCCCGCGCGCCTATGCGGGCGTGACGGTCGAAGACGCCTGGATCGGCTTGGGCAAAGCGCCGTCCCGTCAAGACATCAGGCGCGCGCTCCGTCTCTACCGCTGCGCTTGCGGCGTCCATTTCGCGGGTTTGACCTTGATCGCGCTTGTTATCGCGCAAGCGTGAGCAGCCGGTCGAGATCGATATGCGCTTCAAGATGGGCGGCGACGGACTCGAGCGCCGCCTCGAGCGCCTCATTATAGGAGATGCCGGTCCCCTTGCCGCCAAAGCGGGCGAGGAGAGCACTGCGTTGCGCGGCCTCAGCGAAAAGCCCATGCACATAGCAGCCGCTCACCCGGCCATCGGCAGACACCGCGCCATCGCTGCGGCCATCGGTGAAATGCAACAATGGCCGCGCGCAGTCCGGCCCGGACGTGCGGCCGGCATGGATTTCGTAACCGGTGAAAGGAACCCCGTTTTGGGCACACTTTCCATGTACCGGCGCCAGCACTTTGTCGCCGGAGAGGTCCGTCTCGATGTCGAGCAGACCTAGCCCTTGCGCCTCGCCGGGCGGGCCTTCGATGCCTTCAGAATCGCGAATGATCCGGCCCAGCATCTGATAGCCGCCGCAAAGGCCGAACACATGGCCGCCGCGGCGCAGATGCGCGAGAAGATCGATATCCCAGCCTTCCCGCCGGAAGCAGGTAAGATCGGCAATCGTCGTTTTCGAGCCGGGCAGAATGACAAGCGCCGCCCCGGTTGGCAGAGTCTCGCCGCGCCTGACCATCACGAGACGGACCTCGCTTTCCAAATCGAAAGGNNCTCCCCGAATGGCTTGCCAGTTGGAAGGCCCTGCGAATCCTCCTCCGGCAAACATGCCGCATCGGTGCAAAAAGGAATCAACCCAAGGGCGGGCCAGCCGGTCAAATCCTCGATCCTTTGCATGCCATCCGCAAACAGACCCGGATCGCCGCGAAACTTGTTCACAAGGAAGCCCTTGATCATTGCGGCGTCGGCCGGATCGAGTACCGTCTTGGTTCCGGCAATCTGGGCGATGACGCCGCCGCGATCGATATCGCCCACCAATACCACCGGCACATCAGCGGCGCGGGCAAAGCCCATATTGGCGATATCGTTCGAGCGGAGATTGATTTCCGACGCGCTCCCGGCGCCTTCGACAAGCACCAAATCCGCCTCTTCGCACAGCGTCGCGAAACTGCCGAGGACGGCTGGCAGAAGCTTGGGTTTTAAGGCTTGGAACTCGCGCGCAGTGGTCTGGCCGATCACCCGGCCACGCAAAATGATCTGGGCGCCATTGCCGCTTTGCGGCTTTAAGAGGACAGGGTTCATGTCGATGCTTGGGGGCACGCCGCAGGCTCTTGCTTGCGTCGCCTGGGCGCGGCCGATTTCGCCGCCGTCCGAAGTCACAGCAGCATTGTTCGACATGTTTTGCGGCTTGAAAGGGCGCACTTCGAGCCCGCGATTGCGATAGGCGCGGCAGAGCCCGGCGACGATCAGCGATTTGCCGACGCCGGAGCCGGTGCCCTGCAGCATCAAGCTCTTGGCTCGCAAGTTCTTGGCCTGCCGCGCCATGTTCAGAATTCGATTCCCGCTTGCGCCTTCACGCCGGCCGCGAAATGATGCTTGACCAGGCTCATTTCGGTCACGAGATCGGCGGCATCCAGCAGCTCTGGCTTCGCATTGCGGCCGGTAACGACGATATGGAGACCGGGCCTGCGGGAGCGTAGCGCCGCGACGACCTCAGCGAGAGAAAGATAATCATAGCGCAAGGCGATGTTCAATTCGTCGAGCACAAGGAGTTTGATCTCTGGCGCAGCAATCAGCTCCTGGGCTTTGGTCCAAGCGGCCGCCGCCGCTGCCATGTCCCGGGCGCGATCCTGAGTCTCCCAGGTAAAGCCCTCGCCCATCGTGTGCCAGGCCAGCTGATCCGGAAAGCGGGCGAGCGCCTGCCGCTCGCCAGTGTCCCAAGCGCCCTTGATGAATTGCACGACGCCGCAGGGCCAGCCATGCCCGAGCGCACGCAACAAAAGCCCGAAAGCCGCCGTCGATTTCCCCTTGCCCTTGCCGGTATGGACTATGAGGAGGCCCTTTTGGGTAATCGTCTTGGCGGCGACCTCGGCGTCCTGCGAGGCCTTGCGCTTTTCCATTTTTTGCCTGTGGCGAAGGGCCTCGGCATCGTCGTCTTGCAATTCGAGCCCTCTCTTCAATCGCTTGCCAGGATGACATGCGAGGTCTTGAAGATTGCGAGGACTTTCGCGCCAATAGCGGCCCCGGTGGCATCGGCACCTTCGCGGGTGACAACCGCCGTGAGGGTCTTGCCGCCCCCGATATCGAGGATAACCTCGCTGTCGACATCGTCGTCAACGCGGTTCAGCACCTTTCCCGCGATCTCGTTGCGCGCCGAGATGCGTAGTCCCCCGCCGTTTTGCGCCAGCATCACGGAAGACGCATTGACCATGGCGATGCAGCAGCGGCCCGGCACGAGCCCGAGTTCCTGCACGCTCGTATTGGTGACGACGGTCGTGATCAGAATGCCCGGCGAAACTTCGAGCTTGACCTCGACATTGACGGGCGCCGGCAAGATTTTGACGATCTTGCAGAACAGCGCGTTGCGGACACTGAGTTTCAGGCCGATGCCCAAAAAGAGCAGGTCCCGCTCGTGCTCCAGGCCTTCTTCCGCGATCGCCGTAGAAATGCTGCCGAGTTTTTCCTCAAGACGGCGGAAGGCCAAAATCAAGCGCCGCCCTTCTTCGGTCACTTCGGCGCCGCCGCCATGCGAGCCGCCGGTGCGTGTGATAAACGCTGGGCGCGGCAGCAGGTTATTGATCGCGTTGACGGCATCCCAAGCCGTTTTGTAGCTAAACCCCATGACTTCCGCCGCCTTGGTGATGCTCTTGTGCTCCATCACCGATTCAAGCAGAGCAATGCGCTCGCGCCCAATCAGCAGCCGTCCGCCGGCCCGCCACGCCAGCATGGTATCTATCTCGCCCGGCAAGCTCCGAACCAATTTGTCCTCCCGAAATCTGATCGATGCACTGATCGATGCCTGGCATTGTCGCCTTCGGCAACGCCCAATATGCTTTATGTTTCCACAAGTTGATAGTAATCCTTTCACGTCATAGCGTGGTCTTTGCCGAGGGGCCAGAGAATTCCGGCTGCGCGCGGGAGGTGCGGCCGAATGGATAGAAGCCTTCCAGCGCCATAAGTGATACAGCGGGCAGGCAAACCCCACGAGTTTCTTGATTGTGACGACGCTTCTGTTGAGCCACTCCGCTTGTCTCGATCACGATACCGGACCTGGTCATCCGGAACGTCCTGATCGCGTCCGCGCCATCGCCGGGGCTCTCGATCACGCGCGTTTCGCCAAGCTGCGCCGGGCGGAGGCCCCCGGCATCGATCGCACCGCCATCTTGCGTGTGCACCCGGCGGACTATGCCGATGCCATCGAGGCTGCGCCTCAGGCGAAGGGAAGAGTCTATCTCGACCCCGACACGATCATGAGCGCGAAAAGCTTCACGGCCATCGCGCATTGCGTGGGGGGCGCAACGATGGCGGTCGATGAAGTCATGCGCGGCGGCGCTAAGAATGCCTTTGTCGCGATGCGTCCGCCTGGCCATCATGCCGGAACCGCCTCGCCGATGGGATTTTGCTTCTTCAACACCGCGGCGATCGCGGCCCGTCACGCGCAAGCCGCGCATGGTGCCGAGCGGGTGGCGATCCTCGATTTCGATGTCCATCACGGTAATGGAACCCAAGAGATTTTCTGGTCCGACCCCTCGGTGCTCTATGCCTCGTCGCATCAGATGCCGCTGTTTCCGGGCACCGGCGGGCGCGACGAGCGCGGCGAGCACGACAACATCGTCAACGCACCCCTGAGGGCCGGCACGAACGGCGAGATATTCCGGGAGGCGCTGGAGACGGCGCTCTTGCCTGTGATCGATGCGTTTCGCCCGGATTTGATCGTGATCTCGGCCGGGTTCGACGCGCATCGCCTCGATCCGCTCGGCGGTCTCGCGCTCGTCGAGGAGGATTTCGCCTGGGTGACCACGCGGCTCATGGAAATCGCCGAGACACACGCAAAGGGCCGCATCGTCTCGGTGCTCGAAGGCGGCTACGACCTCGTAG
>PLUZ01000312.1:13739-15690 GCA_003162995.1 Methylocapsa sp.
TACGATTGACGCTCCGCGCAAACGCACTATTCCACGCGGGAGTTGGTACGAAGCTGGGATTAGGGGCAGGCGGAAAATTGCGATAAGGTTGAGCGTGGGGGATCAGGCGTTTTAGCAACAGAGTACGCGGCCATAATGGCGCGATTTATTTTAGTTTGCATTTCTGCTTTGCGCCAGGAGCGGTCATTCGTTGGTCCGCAGTCGAACCGCCGGAATCGACAAATCTTGGCCGTAAAGGGCATGATAGCTGCGCCCGAAATCGGACATTGGGCGCCGTATCGGTGGGAATACTGAAAATCGCGAGATGGAAGAGCGCGCGATTGCGTGGTTTCGAAAACCCTTAATTCTGCATGGATCGATTGCGTTCATGCTGGCTTAATTCTCCCGACAAACGCGGCCACAAAAGGCCGCGCAATGTCTCGGTATCGCGGAGGGCACGGTTCGCACCGTGTTCAAGACCATCTTCTCCAAGAGAGACGACAATCGGTAAATAGAGTTGGTGCTGCTGCTGTCGCGATTGTCTCTCGGGTAAGGACGAGGGGGCAATGGCGCCAGGAATGCAAGAAATGAAATGCATATCCTATTTAGGATATGACAACCACTAATATCCAAAGTAAAAATAATTATATGATAGTTCAATCGATCTTTCATGTTGCAAGTCATACGGAGATTTCTAATGAAAAAGCTTTTACTTCTTTCTGCCGTGCTTGCCACTGTGGCCATGCTTTTCCCACTGTGGGCTAACAGCAGTTTCGCGGGCAATTGCAAGTATTCCACAGCACAACATCCTTGCATCGTCAGGTAAACCGAATAATCAATTCTAAAAACCAAGGATCGAGTTGGCTTTTTTAAATCACGCCGCAATTACAACGCCCCCACCAAAATGAAAGACCCGAAGAACGGAGGCTATGTATGAGAGGTTTGGTATCTATTTTTGTCATCCTCATATTGATTTCTGGTGGCAGGTGCGCTGCTCAGGATGCCGCTCCCCCGGAGTGCCCGGATGGATACCATACTGCGTACCACTCACCGTCGAATGGCTTTCATGGGTATTATACGTGCGAACAAGATTCAAGCGTGGGCAACTGCGTAAGCGGACATCCTTGCCCGATGCGATGAACTGAAGGTACGCGGGATTACGCCCATGGTAAAAGGTGGAGCCCTAAATGAAAGCATTTTGTGGAAGTAACTGGCTCTGCTTTTTGATTATCTTCTTGGCACTCACCATCGAAACCAGAGCTGATGCGCGTTCAGATATAGAAGAGCTTTGGAGCGCCGACCCTCTTAGCAAATCAGACAACGGTAGCGCAGTTTGGCAGCTATCCCATTTTGGTGATCAGTGCGGTGTGCAGATAATACAAACAAAATCGACAATTGGTGTGGATAACATAATTCGTTTTAATTTTGCTGACATGAGCCTTTCGAGCGCTGGGCCTGCGCGTAGAGGCTATTTATTAACTTTCACCTGCAAGAGGCCCGGGTGTATAAAATCAGCCTTCATTCTAGACAATAATAAGCTATCGCCATTTGAGCCTCTGATTCAGGAGTATACGTTCGGCACTTCAAACAGTTTTGGGGCATCGTTATCAGATTGGGTGAGACGCATGGCTGGTGAATGCGGACTGGGAGTGCCTTGATCGCATATTCATTCATACTAGCCCTGAGTTCAAGCGCAGTAACAGTTATGCTGGCATGAAACATTTCGGCGCCACCCTTTTGTTCGTGGCCGCAACAATGATCTTCGGAACATTCGCTCGGGCTGACGAGTCTGCTTGGCCAGGCCCTTTTAGTACATAGACCAAAACCGCGTGGGCCATGCGTCTGTCCGAGCGAGGCATAAAAGAGGAGGAAGCTATGAAACGCTTTGTGATTTTTTCTTTGGCCGTTCTAACCACTGGGCTCTCGACTGTCCCCGCTTTTTCAGAAGACCTTATACCAACCGCCCTAAGTT
>PLUZ01000526.1 GCA_003162995.1 Methylocapsa sp.
TTGATTTCGCCAGCCCGGCGTCCGGCGCAGAGGACCGTCATCCGGTGTGCCGCAAACGAAAGCGGAGTAACGGACTTACGCATCCCGGGCATGGCGGAAGCGATCGGCGGCGGTGGGAGTCCTGTCCCGCGGCCCGCGCGCCGGTCACGCGGCGGCGCGGTTTTGCTCCTTTCTTCCTCGCCGCCGCTACTTATTTTGAATGAGGGACGTTGTGATGCCGATGACTGAAGCCGACAGCCGCGCGCTTTACGAGTTCACAAAATCATATGTGCCCGAACGAGGTGTTCGTGCGGTCAACGATGTCGCGCTCGCGTTAGTGGGCCAGCCACCGGATAAAATCGACGAGGGGGTTGAAACCATGTTGCGCATGCTCGTCGAGGGTTTGTTAGGTCAGCCAAGCCCGCCTTCGCAAACATTTGTCGATGGCATTGTCGTCGTCTGCCGCGAGATGATTCGCGAGCGCATTACAGAACTTCAATCGAGTGGGAGCGGCCAGGCATGACACTTTCGAGTTTCGCTCAATTGGCCGCTCGATTGGCGACGGCCGACGCCGATATGCGCCTTGCGCAAGAGGCGATTTTGGAAAAAGCCTGCCAGATGANNATTCAGCAAATGAGCCGTTGCTCAGGACCGGACAGCTAAGAGATTCGATTGGCCACGTTGTTGTGTCCAGCAAAGAAGCTTTCATCGGAACGAATGATCCGATTGCTCCCTATCAGGAATTTGGAACGTCCAAGATCCCGCCGCGTCCATTTCTTGGCGGCGCGCTGGCAGCGAGTGAAGGCAAGATCGAACGAATGGCCGCGCGAATGGTTGAGGGTGCGATGCTCCATGGCGGCCCGAATTATCATGAGCTTAGGGAAATATTGCACGTAGCAAAAGAAGTCTGGCGCGAGCTCAAAGATACCTTCGACCGCGCTGTCGACGATGGCGATGAAAGCCGCTGAGCAGGGGTGAAGCTATGCGAAATATCCTACTTGCGCTCTCGAATTTTTTGTTGGCGGGTTGGCGGCTTGTGCGGGTGTTGGGTTCGATGCAGGCTCGGGGTTAAGCTGTGATCGACATCGAGGTTCCGTCTTCAGGAATGTGGGAATTCGCGGCCGACAAAGCCTCGCATGTCTATTATCCAGACAGAGCTCTCGTGGATCCGCCACTGACCGGCACCGAGCGCCGGGCATTTGCGCAAGAGATAGGCAACCGGCGAGAGGCATGGCGGGATGCCTGCGATGCGCATTTATGGGACTTGTATTTGGCACACCCGAACGGAATTAGATGTCGATGACTTGGCGGCCGTCTAAAGCGGAATTGCATCTTATCGCAGATGCTGCCTTTGCCGGCCAGTCGGCCCAACTTTTGCTTAAGTTTCGGTACAATAGGTGATTCCGCCGTTTTGACGCCCCGAACGGGCCATTGACTTGAGCCAACGTCGGCCCATTTCAAGCCTCATAGATTGCAAAGCGTAAGTGGTAACGGTTTTTTTATCGATCTGATGGAGCAGTTGAGCGTTGTGTTAGGCTGGCGCAGCGGAATTTTGTTTTCAAATGCCCGAGCATTTCCTGGAGGACACACGAATGTTGGTCTACGTCTTGGAGGTTCTTGCCATGCTTGGTGCGGTAGCCGCGGGAATCTTTGTTGCGGAAGGTCTGAGATCGATTGTCTCGTCCCATCCTAAGAGCCTGGCAGAAAAAGAACTTGAATGAGTCCTGTGGTTGTGTGTGAAGGCGCGGGACTCCGGGCATGATGGGTAGCCAATAACTGCTCGTCAAGCCCAAGCCCGTAATACGATGAAAATCGAGAGGATCAAAAGGCAATCGAAAGATCTCGGCGGGTCTTCAGTCACAAAGGGCGATTCACTGGTCTTTGCCAAAAATCCATCGCCTCCACTTTAACTAAAAATTCTATCAATTAACCGGTATTGAATTTCAACAATTACCAAAAGAACTGCAAATAAAAACACTCCCAATACCCAAACCGTGGCGGATAGTAACAAGCGCCTAAACGATAACTTAATGGACTCAGGTGGTGTTCTATGGAGCGTCTCAATAATGGCGCTTACGATCTCGCCAGTTTTGGTATGAGATTTGTGTTTAGCTAAACTGCCAAGCGCGAGATAACCACCGAGGGTTAAAGCAAAAAGCCAGATTAATTTATCGACAACGCTGTGCTTATGATCGTCAATGCCGAAAATTCCGTCAAAAAAGGCATGCGTCGTTTCTGAAATCCAATTACCTAGGTAGTACGGCACCAACGCTACGAACAGAAACAGCTCTGCAGTAACTTGCAGTTCTTCTATCACGGTATTCTTTTTAGCTGTCGATTCTACGCTAGCTATATAGCGAAGAATTCTATATTCGTCCATAACTCTATCGTAATCTTTTAATAACTGCTCTACACTCAATGATGTTGGCAGAAGCATATCGCTTGTTGTTTGGTCAAATGGCTTGTAGCCTTCAATGCGCGATATCTGCAAGCTACTCATCAGCGAATCGCATTGCTTTTTATAGCCTCGTGAATGGCGAAGCCGTTCCCGTAAATCTCCATCGAAAGCGTCGTTGAGTCTCTGAATACTTCTAGACAGTATTTCTCCTATTCTATCTTGTAGCTCCCTAGTCAGCCCATCCGGGTCGTTAAGCCTCCTATATGTTGCGCCGATTTCGTATTCTATTTGCCGAAGATGCCTTTTCGCTTCTCCCAAGCGCGGTCCCAGCATGATTGCCGCAAGGCGAAGAGTACCAATCCAATGGCCGGTATCGATCAGCTCGCCGAGTTGACTTTTATCTAACGACTTTGCGCACACCACGTAGCGATGAGCATCCTTCTCGCCTGACTCACGTAATCGACCCAAAGTTGAAGCGTGAAAGGCGAGCCCTCCTTTCATCGTGCAAATGGAGAAGTCGTCTATATTAATATTTGACTTGCAACACAAGAATGGCTTCAGCCTATTCACTATGCCATCGTTAGAAAAATCTACCCATGAAGCACCGCTGTTGTTTGTAGATGCCTCGGTACCGATTATCAATCCTCGGAAATTGGCTAGTATAACCGGGTTCTCAAGTTCCGGAGGAAATGGCCAAGAAGGCGAAGGTGAAGGGACTAACTCATTTTCTCTAAAAAATAAGTTCCATAATGTTTCATATATAAATTTGTTGTGCATAGGTAAATAGTCACAAGTGCCACCAAACGTCATGTTTGTGATGTTTGAGATATGCTCATATACTGTAGATAGAATAATATCGTTACGTTCATTGCACGATAAAATGTCTATGTGTATAAATATTGCAATCGAAATGAATTCTGGATGAAGAAAAAAACGAAGGGTAACAGGAAAAGAATGCCACGATGTCTTGACGACAACTAGAGGGTGAGTTTCGTTTAGTCCGTGTCTAAACGGAACTTCATATTTATCATGAATCGATTTTAGCAATTGATCAATAGCCTTGAATCGCTCTAGGCGCCTTTCGGGTGAGGGGAGCGGCTTCCAAAAAGCGACATGGCACGCCAATGTCTGCTTCCCGAGGTCGGTGGGGTGACGTCGGTGTAACCATTCGCTCAAATGTAAATCGGCGGATTTCATTGTGAAATCCCTCAAAACANNAATAATAGCCTAAATTGAATGAGATGACGACCCGTTCTTTGCACGGCGTTATTCTTGGATGCGGTTGACGCTTTAGAGATCGCACAAACGCCACCGTTTAGGCGCCCGCTTGGACGATATCGACCAATCCAAGATTCCATTCCCGGTCGTCTTNNTTGCACCATCGGCCCGGCGCATGATGCCGAGCGTGCCCGCGGGGCTTATCGCGGCAGGCTTCTTTCCCCATACTGCCAACTCCTTGGCGCTAAAGCTGATCCCGGGGCGGACAAGGCCGTTAAGGATGCGCGGACCGGATAGCCACAATCTCAATTGAGCACCGGGGCTAACGTTTCACTGGTCCGCGCTAGCAGACATTTTGGTACTGAGCCCCGGCGCATTGCGAAGTTAGCAACCCGCGCCGCAAAAGCAAGTGCAGAAAACTGCATGGTGCGACACCGCCGCTTAATTAATGAAGATGCACAAGCAAGGCATCTGGCGCCACTCTCTGGACTATCTCGCGCAGCTCCTCTTTAGTCAGCCTTTTTACCATCTCAGTTAGGCTACAACCGTGCGTGTCCGCCAGCTCTTGTAAGGCTAGTTTGACTTCCTCCGTCTCTGCTATGGCAAAAACCAATTTGCAAAGGATCACTTCCTCGATCAGTTTCGTCCTTGATCGTGAGTCAAGGTACGTGAGGTCTAAGCTCCATATTTTCTCTAATTTTTTGCACGCCTCCATATAAGGGTCATTGAGTGCCTCTGAGAGCTCACGGCGTTCTCGAAAATCTTTTAGCCGATAGATTGTCTGTGCGCTCATTTCTTTTTCCCGCCTGGCTTAGACGTTAGCCCAATCTCGACAAGCCTTCGCACGGCCTCTGCCCTCGTGGGCAAGTCTGGCTGAATACGTCTCCATTCATCAATGCGCGCGATCATGTCTGGCATAATCCGGATCATGATTTGCACCATCTTTTCGGCTTCCGTCATTATATATCCCCTATGTACCACTTGACAAGGTATCGCGCATACCGCATATATATGCGGTATGTTGTAATATGTCAAGGAAACAAAGGACCCAACATGACGAAATCCACAAACAAATCAACGATTCCCGCCATCTCGCAGGCGGCAGGATTGGCGGCCAGGGCTGTCGCAAGGCTAGAGGCTAACGCCGCGGCGATCCACGCTGAGGCTACCGAAAGGCGGGGCTTTTTGGCGGTGTCGAGCAAGGATGGCTTCTCGGCCCTCATCCGCCACGGCCGGACAGTGATTGAAATTCAAGGCGACG
>PLUZ01000267.1:0-4780 GCA_003162995.1 Methylocapsa sp.
CAGCTCCCGCCAAACAAGCGCTGCGGCTTTCCGCCTCCCCACCGGTGAGCAAAACAACAAAAATCCGTCACCCTTGTGCTACATTGCTGCGCGAGTCTCCCAGTCCAAATCGCCGCACATTTCTCTGAGGGATTGATGACGAAACGCATTCGCAAGGCTGTTTTTCCAGTTGCCAGTTTAGGAACACGCTTTCTTCCGGCCACCAAATCGATTCCCAAGGAGATGTTGACCGTCGTCGATCGTCCCGTCCTCCAGCATGTCGTCGACGAGTTACGCGAGGCCGGAATTCGGATGAGTGGCGTGAGCTTTGTGTCTGGGTGCGTAGCTCCCGTTGAAGCCGCCGGTTGATGCAGCAGGGTATTTGGCAATAGCGAGTCGTCATGAGCACCGATCTTGATACGGACACTGCCTCCGTGCACGCGATTTTCCAATCTTACGATGGGATGGAGGGTTTGTCGGCGGATACGATCGCATTGCGAGTTCAGCCAGGCCCGACTGGATGGCGCGCGTTTTTCTTTCAGATATATCCGGGCTTCTTGGTCGCAGCGACTATCGCCCTAGCCGCCACATGGCTGTCACAACAGTATCGGTCTCCGGTGATGCTGTTCGCGCTTCTTCTCGGGATGACCTTTCACTTTCTGCATGAGGAAGGCCGCTGCGTGGCGGGGATCGAAATCTCGTCGAAGGCGGTGCTACGATTCGGCGTGGCATTGCTCGGGGCGCGGATTACCGCCAACCAGATCCTCGAATTGGGAGGCATGCCAATCGCGACCGTGCTGGGAGGAATAATCAGCACCATTGCGCTCGGCGCCTTCGCCGCCCAGTGGCTAGGGCTCAGCCGATCCTTTGGAGTACTATCCGGCGGCGCTGTGGGTATCTGTGGCGCCTCAGCAGCCCTCGCCATCGCTTCGGTGTTGCCCCGTACACCCGAAAGCGAAAGGGACACCATACTTACTGTGGTGACGGTGACGGTGCTGTCCACCATCGCCATGATCGCCTATCCGTTGTTTGTGACGGTGGTTGGCCTTGATCACATTCAAGCAGGCATCTTCCTTGGGGGCACCATCCATGACGTGGCACAAGTGGTAGGTGCGGGCTATTCGATCTCGCCAAAGACCGGCGACGTGGCTACCTACGTCAAGCTACTGCGAGTCACCATGCTGCTGCCTGTGGTTTTCTCAATTGCCTTCGTCATTAGCCGCGGCGTCAAGGGCGGGCAAAGCGGCGCGAAAGCGAAGCTTCCACTTTTTTTGGTCGGCTTCGCCGTCCTCGTGGCCATGAATAGCCTTGGGCTTTTGCCAAAAGCTGCGAATGACATAGCCAACGAGGTGTCCCGCTGGAGCTTAGTCACGGCGATCGCCGCGCTGGGGATGAAGACTTCGTTCAAGGATCTAGCGGCGGTCGGGTGGAGGCCCATCGCCGTGATGGTGCTTGAGACCGCTTGGATTGCGGCCACTACATTTATCGCCGTGTCGTTTGCCTACTAAGTTTCACCGCTGCACGCTATTTTTGGCGAGCTTGTCTCTCAGTCAATCGTCGTTATCATTGCCTGCGTCGATTGATAGTGGCATGGGCACATGACGGCTACGTTGGCTCTGCCTCGAACCGTTTTAGGCCTTTGATTCGCCGAAATGAAATCCGACACGCGATGATACGCCAAAGCTTGCTTTGCGTCGTCGCAAGAACTTGGCGGAGATGCCTGCAAGACTCGACACCTTTATGTTATGAACTCCCGCCACGCCGTACCTTTCTCCTTGTCACACAAATGGCACGGTGAGGAGCCAGAGAGACGGGCGGAGTATTTTGCCGGGGAATTTGATGACGAGACGCATTCGCAAGGCTGTTTTTCCTGTCGCGGGTCTAGGAACACGCTTTCTTCCGGCCACCAAATCGATTCCCAAGGAGATGTTGACCGTAGTTGATCGTCCGGTCCTTCAGCATGTCGTCGACGAGGCGCGCGAGGCCGGCATCGAGCATTTCATCTTCGTCACCGGGCGCAACAAAGCGGTGATCGAGGATCATTTCGACATCGCCTATGAGCTTGAGGAAACCCTGCAAAAGCGCGGCAAGCTCAAGGAATGGCAGGCTCTAAAGGAGGATCTCCCGGCGGCCGGCGCGACGAGTTTCACCCGCCAGCAGGTGCCGCTCGGCCTCGGCCATGCGGTCTGGTGCGCGCGCGACATTGTTGGCGATGAGCCCTTCGCGGTTCTGCTGCCCGACATGGTGACGATGGCGGCGGGGCAGGGCCGCTGTCTTGCGCAATGTGTCGCCGCCTATGAAAAGCACGGCGGCAATATTATCGCGGTCGAGGAAGTGCTGGCGGACGAAACCCACCAATATGGGGTTGTCTCCATCGGCAAGGATTTCGGCCACACATTCGAGATCACCGGAATGGTGGAAAAGCCGCCGAAAGGGACGGCGCTGTCCAATCTGATCATCTCCGGCCGCTATGTGCTCGGTCCGGAAATTTTTGCCATTCTGGAAAAGGGCGAGAAAGGCGCGGGCGGCGAAATTCAACTCACCGACGGCATGAAGGCCCTCGCCAAGAGTCAAAGCTTTCACGGCGTGCGCTTCGATGGAAAGACCTATGATTGCGGCGCGAAACTGGGCTTTCTCGCCGCCAATATCGCCTTCGCCCTCACCGATCCGGCATTGGCCCCTTTGCTCCGAACGGAATTGAAGAAGCTCACCGGCGAGCCCTAAAATTTCCGCCGCCGCCGGTCAGGATTGCCCGGCCTGCGCCGCCTCATCCAGTGTCGGGTAATCCGTGTAGCCTTCGCTCCCGCCGCCATAAAAGCTTTCCTGTTTTGGCGTGTTCAACGGTGCGTTTCTGCGCAGCCGTTCGACGAGATCGGGGTTGGCGATAAAGAGTTTGCCGAAGGCGATCAGATCGGCGCGGTTTTGCTGCAAGGTGTCGATCGCAAGATCCCGCGTATACTCATTATTGGCGATATAGGCGCCGGCAAAGGCCTTGCGCAGAGCGGTAAAATCGAACGGCACAATGTCGCGCGGCCCGCCGGTCGCCCCCTCGACGACATGGATATAGCCGAGGTTTCGCGCGCTGAGCTGCTCGACCAAATAGAAGAAGATCGCTTCGGGGTTGCTGTCCACGGCGTCATTGAAAGGGCTGACCGGCGAGAGCCTTATGCCGACGCGGCTCCTGTCCCAAACCTGCAAAATCGCGTCGGTGACTTCAAGGGCAAAACGGGCCCGGTTCTCGATCGATTGGCCATAGTGATCGGTGCGCTTGTTCACCCCATCTTTCAGAAATTGATCTATGAGATAGCCGTTCGCGCCGTGAATCTCGATGCCGTGGAATCCCGCCCGTTTGGCGTTTTCCGCCGCTCTCTTATAGTCGGCGACGATGCCGGCGATGTCCTCCACACTCAAAGCGCGCGGTTCCGAAGCATCGGTGAAACCCGTTTCGATGAAGGTTTTCGTCTTCGCCGTGATGGCGGAGGGCGCCACCGGCTTTGCCCCGCCGGGCTGCAGCGAGACATGCGACACGCGCCCGACATGCCAAAGCTGGATGAATATTTTTCCGCCTGCCTGATGCACGGCCTCGGTCACTTTTGTCCAGCCTTCGGCCTGTGCCTCGCTATAGATCCCGGGCGTCCAGAGATAGCCTTGGCCCTGTTTTGATATCTGCGTGGCTTCGGAGATGATGAGACCCGCGGTCGCGCGCTGCCGGTAATAGCGCGCGTTGAGTTCGTTTGGCGCATCGGTGCCTTTCGTTGCCCGGTTGCGGGTGAGCGGCGCCATGACGAGCCGGTTGTTCAGTTGAAGATCCCCGAGCCGGAAGGGCGAAAAAAGAATGCTGGCGTCTCGCGTCATGGGCCGGTCCCTGTTGCATGTTGGAGCTGGGCGCGCGGGCGCTCTCACACGCCAATATGTGGGAGCGCGGCTTTTTTTTGCAGATGCGAACAATTGAATGTGAAGGGCTTAGCCTGAGGCCCGATCGGATGAGGCTTGCCGCACTAAGGCCGGGGAGCCGGTCCGTGGGACGATGAAGAACCATGCCAGTTCGGACACCGGGGTTGCGGGGAGCCGGGAGAGTATAATTTATGGATCTCGATTTCCATGCGCGCGATTTCGCCGAGTTCAAGCGCGCTGGTCATCAGTATGCCATAGAGCGAAAGCGTATTCCTCCGGTGCAGTTTGGCCGCTACCGCCTTTACATTGTCACGCGCGCACATGGGTCTAAGCCCTATCGTGAAGTCCGGCTCTTGTCCTTGACCAGTTAGTCACACAACATAGCATTTTAGTGACGTAAGGAGGCAAGATCTTCATATTCCTCCGCCGCCGTCCAGCGGCAAATCTTCTTGCCGTCCTGATCGACGAGCCGAACGGCTTCGGCCGTCACGTCCTTCTCCGTTCCATCAACCAAAATCTGCTCGCGTTTGGGATAGCCGGCGCGATAAAAGCTCCGGATTCCGGCGTGGGCTAGGCTGCGGAAGTAATCAACGTCTGGCTCGGGCGACCAAAATGGAAACCGTTCGAGGACTTTGGGGCTGGTTCCACGCGCGGGCCAGATATATTCGATAAAGCAATTTCCGACTGGAGATTGCATGGTTTTTCCTCCCACCCTGTCTGCGACCTAATTCTTAATGGCCAGGAGTCAAGGGGAGGCAAAATTAAAATTTGAAGTTATCAGAATGGCTTAAGGTTCACTGCGGCCAGAAGCCTAGGCTTGGCATCCGCTTTTACGCGTGAACTTGGCGATACTGTGAGTTTAAAAAAGTTGCGGGTGCCGCACAGTTGGGTGGCGGGGACGAGTGCC
>PLUZ01000267.1:4787-5119 GCA_003162995.1 Methylocapsa sp.
CGCCGCGATAAGTATCCAAACCTTGAAGAACCGTGCGAGGACAGCCCCGAGCAAGAAGTTCCCAATCGCAAGGATGGTCATGCGACATCACTCCTTATCGCAGAAAGCTATACCGCGATAATTCTTATGTGCGGCCAGGCATCAACAGCTCTGCAATGCAAAGCTTACCTCGTCCATAGGGGAGCAACAATTTACTGATAATCGTTCAAATCAGAAAAAGTTTACATGATGAAAAAAATTTGACCTTCTGAGATTTGCTTCTTGCAATGATACCCATCTGCATGATGTTCACGAGGTTTGCCATCACTGCTCATCATCCCTTGAGCCGCCGG
>PLUZ01000048.1:0-891 GCA_003162995.1 Methylocapsa sp.
ATCGAGCGAAGGAAGGGCAAGGCCGCGAGCATCGACGCAAGGGCGGCAGGCCCAGAGGATCACGTTCGGATGGGAGACGGCTTCCTCGTATCGGTTGGGTGGGCCGACCGGCACGAGCTTGGATCCGGCTCCATCCACGGCCATGAGAACGGCATCGTGGAACAACATCAGGGTGACCGTATCGCCGTCCTGAACGGCTGAAGCAGCAAAGATAAATGGTAACATCGCTCGGGTGGGATCGGTCGGTCCCCACGTGCCGGAGATGACGAAATGCATGGTTCACTCCCTGTCCGGTATCTCGGTGATATCCCTCTCGTGAAGCTTGCCATAGCCGTCGGTTATGGTGAATCGGATTCCCGCCGCAACGGATGTAGAAATCAGAAGCCCTATCGGAACGCTATACCCTACGAGATAGACTCCCTCGCGAGATTACAGCCGGGGCAATTCCGATCACGGCGAGCTGCCCGCTGTCGATGGAATTTCTATGCCCCCCGAAAATGGCGTGAATTACTTTCGGGTAGCCGAGGCGATAACGTCCTGTGCAACCGCGCCAAGCTCTTTCGCCTGAGCCTGCATCGCCGCCATTTGCGACTTTGCGAATTCGGACTGCAGCGCGAGGACCTCGCTCACGTCTTTGGCGCGGACGAGCTTCTGCGCCAGGTCGAAGGCTGCGTTTACGTTGTTTTCTGCGAATGACATGGCCTTGGTCATCGCATCCTTGGCGCTGGACGGGAGCGTCTCCGCCGCGTCTGTAGCCTTCTGTGCGGCGCCGATGAAGCCCAAGAATGCCCCCCGGGCCTGCTCAACGTTCTTTTCCGCGAGGTCGATGATCTGGGACGGAATTCCCTGTGGAATGTCGATCATGATTGCTCTCCTGCAGCGATCCTGCGT
>PLUZ01000048.1:922-3608 GCA_003162995.1 Methylocapsa sp.
GGTGGCCTACAAAGCCACCTGAGTGCGGTTTCTTGGAGCCGAACAGGAGCCGGCAACCACCAAGATAGATGAGCCTCGCGGCGTGCTTCAGTTCGCCGACAACCGGGCACAGCCTATCTGAGACTGCCCGAGTATCTGGATGACTACGTTGCTGAGGACAACCCAGTGCGGGTGATCCGCGTGTTTGTCGATGAGCTAGATCTCGGGGCGCTGTTATTGGCGGATTGTCCGCCTCCCGCCGGAGCGATTGATTTTCTAGGCATGCACCAACCGCCAGCGTTCGCTTCCGCGCTGTCACATGGCCTTCGGTCGGCTCAATAGGGAGGAACCCAGCCAATAGCTCCGCGGCCTTGCGATAGGGCTCGAAACTAGATTTTGGAAGCGACAGGTCAATCTGGGGTTTCAATTTTCGGATGGTCGATAGTCTTAGGGGGATCTTGCGATGCGCGAAAAAAAATTGACACCGGCGCGAAACAAGCGAATTATCCGCTTGCTTCCAAAGACCGGCTTCCAAGCGCAAGAGCTAGCTCCCCCCCAAGCGCAAGTGCCGGCCTCCAAGCGCAAGAGCTGGTTTTCAAACGCAAGAGCCGGTTAGAAGCAGGAGGTGCCATCTTTTGAGAACGAATCGATGCCACGATAATGGAGGAGCCATGACTCCACCAGAACAGTCTGACTGACCCCGACAGGCTCGGGGTCAAGGCGTCGCGAAAGCCCCAAATGCCAGGCTGAAACGCTGCCTCCGACAATTTGAAATCTTCATGCGATTGCGAGCGTGAAGGCCAAGCGTTCGCATTCTGGCATACGGAATCTACTCAAATCACAGAGTGCTTCGCCAACGAAGCCGGGCCCCGCCGTCGCTTGAATGCACCGGGGCCCATCGTGGGTCTAATGAGTATTTGTGAAATTTGCAATTAGGGTGAAACGCTGAATTCCAGTTTCGAATAACTGCTGATGCCGTCAACCTACGCGTGTTTCTGAATGACCGGAATTGTCGGATACTGTTGAAAAACTCGATTTTTTGTCGCGATCACAATTCTTGAGGCAGCGGGCGGGCCTTAAGAAGAATGCGCTAAGGGTTCGGCAGAAAAGCTAACTTTTCTGTGTGCGGCGACTGTAGCGAATTGGCGATGGCAACGTGTGGCAATATCTGCCCTGCATAACCAAAGTCTGGTTTTCTGACGTCGCTCATTTTCCGAGTTTTTCAACAGTATCGTCGCACTGGCGCCATTCAGGCATGTCGCTTCCGAAATCTAGATTCGAGCGTACCGATGATGGAGCCCGCCAAGGATCGAATGCGCAACAACGTGTCCGAAACGCTCGTTCGGGCCTGTGCAGGGCGCGTTGTCGCTTCCGGAAACTCCGCCCCCTTGACTCGCGATCGGCAGCGAATCAGAGCTCGGACCAGGATCGAATTGGCGACGACCACCCGGCCGACAAAGGGCGAGAGCAACCGGACGATCGAGCTCGTGTTGCCGGGCGCCTCGATGCCGATCTGGTCATCGAGCTTCAGCTTTCTGGCGAGCTGCAACAAACGATTGCGTTCGAGATCGACCTTCCCGGCATCTCGGAGTTTCCCATTTTCCAAAATGGCCGTTTGGGCGAATGATCGATGGACATCAAGAGCAATGATTCTCATTCCCGGCTCCTTCCAGGTTCAGCAACCATGGGAGCCGGCGGGCGACACGACAACTACGGATCCGCGCTCGCAGCGCAACCGGGCAAGTCGAAGGGGGGTGGCCAGACAACAACTCGAGCTCTCTGCTCATCAGATATTACGGCCTGCCCGCTACACGTGCTCCCAACACCCCAATCCCGGTGGGTCGATGGTAATCGATCTACCGGTTTTATGAAACGCGGATTGGCGTGTCAGGCTTACACATGGCAGATAACAATCTGATCGAACAGGACCATCGATCGATCAAACTTCGTTTGGGTCCAATGCTTGGATTGAAGCGCTTTCGGTGCGCCTCGATCACCATCGACGGCATCGAATTCACGCATCGGATCAGGAAAGGTCAGTTCTGCCGCCAGAGGTTTTCGAAAGGCTTTGTCACGCTCATCCGTTTTACTTGTCAATAGCCCGGGCATTCAAAATGTGGATGTCAAAATTTCAATGCCTTAGTCTTACTGAGTCAGAAAGTCGCGGGCCACCTCCGCTGAGAATCAACTATGCGGTGAGATTCGGTCATCAGCAGGAGGGATGCTGGGATGAATCTCCGATCGGCGGACAACAGCAAGTCGCGATTTGCGGCTTATGTCGAAGGACTTGTGAGTGTGATCGGGCATGCGGACCGGGCCGGCCCGCTGCGGGATTATTGCCTGGGCTTGATAATGCCGTGCGAGCGTAAGAGCGTCGAGCCGATGGCGGCGGTAACGGCGCCAGATCGGACGGCAGCGCAGCACCAGTCGCTGCTGCATTTTGTCGGCCAGTCGCCTTGGTCAGACGAGAAGGTATTGGCCAAGGTGGGTGAGATGGTCCTGCCGGCGATTGAGAGTCAAGGACCGATCGAAGCGTGGATCATCGACGATACCGGTTTTCCCAAGAAGGGTGGGCACTCGGTCGGCGTGGCACGCCAGTACTGCGGTCAGCTCGGTAAGCGGGAGAACTGCCAAGTGGCGGTGTCGTTGTCACTCGCCAATCACCACGCGAGCCTGCCGGTGGCCTGGCGTCTCTATCTACCGAAAG
>PLUZ01000197.1 GCA_003162995.1 Methylocapsa sp.
AGCTATCCTTAGAATCGTAGAGGAAGAAAAGGCGCCCGCCCAATATGGACGTCCACTTTGTATCGAGGTTTTGTGGAGGAGGTCGTCAGCAGACGCAAAAATGCGAGGCCAAGCCGTCGGCAAAAACACGACACTCTACAATGTATGTTTTTACGGTGAGCAAAACAAGGGGGTATCACCGGTTTTCGAGCGAGGCCAGATTGCCTTGGCTTGCTCAATTTTCTTAGATCATAGTCCCTAGAAGCTGCAGACTTTAGAAAACAAAGTGATAGAGAACTTGAACGTCTTAACTTGAAGCGCTCATGGTCTAGGTTCCAGAACGGTTAGCGTTGGTTTGCTGCAAAGACCACGCTCTGCAAACGGATCAAAACTCCATCGCCGCCGGCTTTTGTTCAATCCAGATTTGCGCAACGTCGGTTTTACCAGAGTTCACCAACAAAGGATTCGGTATCGACGACGGATAACTGAGGCTTAACGAGAACCTCGAGAAGAATTACTTCGACAAACTGCTTGAACATATCTGCGATACTCACGCAGGCGAGCGGTGCTTTTACCCCATTCACGCTCCGCTAGGACAAGCCCGGCAACGGAGATCCGCTGCCCGATCACATCAGTGCATCGAGGCTGGCGACAGGCGATTGCAGCCGTTCAAGCCTGTTTTGGAACAGTCCGTCGCCGCTTAGGAAAAACCGGGATTTTGATGCGGCGATAAACTCGCGCGCGGAGCCGGCAATGATTGGGCCGTAGAGCAGCGACAGAAACCGCTTCGCCGCTGCTCAGACCAGCGGATAGGAGGGAGGCTCAGGCGGCAGCCAGTCCGTGTCTTCCACTCGGCAGCGTGCATGGAAATCCCCCATCAGCTCATCGACTGTCGCGTCGGGAGCGATTTCCTCGGGTGTACGCGGGCCATCGGCCCTAAGTACGAGGGCGATAGGTTTGTCAACCCCTCCTCGAACCAGGCCGACCCCTGGACTCCCAACAGCTTCAGTAATTTCAACTTCTATTGGGGAGGCCACTTAGGTAGGTCAAGGAACAAGTGTCTTCTCTATGTACGCACGCTGGGCCGCATCGAATATTTGCAAATATTTTGATGGTGCTACACTAGACAATGCGTCTCGATTGCCGGACTTCCAATGTTCCCACAAGTGAATCAAATCGGACGCAGCGCTAGTATAGTTCGTGACCATGCGTTCATCAAAGTGGCATCCTAAGAATTCGCAGACGCCCTTTAGTGTTTCGCGCGGATTCAACGCCAGCTGCTCGTACCGCACAAAATAGTGGGATATGTCATTCCGGTATTTCTGCGATTCCTGCACGGCGATGTTCCGGAGACGTACAGCAACTTCGACCGCTTTGTACTCCTCCCAACCATCAGAAGGGTACTTCTGCGCGGCGTCGACGAGGGATGCAACATTGTCTTTCCCATCGCGGATAATGTGAATGAAACGCGCGTGTGGCACAAGGCGCGCGATCTGCGGAATATAAAATAGATGGTCAGTTGATTTCTCAAGCCATATCGATTTGCGTGATGCCAATGCCAGCGCATCCAATATGTGGACAAACGCCGCTGTGTGATGGGAAATTAGAAATGAGCTGCATCCAATGGGCTTTTCCCAGCCACTTCATCTGGCAACGTCACGTATGACACGCCACGCATAAAACTGCCTATGACGCTCAACCAAACCGAATTTCACGAGCGTATCTCTTGCGAGGGCGCGTACCTTTGCCTTTAGCGTCCGTGGCGCCTCACGCAGATATGCTCGCCTGTCGATGCCAATTAGCGCCGTGAAGAACTTGGTTTCCGGCAACGAGTAGATACTCGGATGCGCGTGGAGCATCGATTGCAGCAGCGTTGTACCCGAACGTGGGCATCCAACGATGAATACCCGGCTATCGATCATATCTTCGGACCCTGAGTCGCGCAGGCGAGAAGAGATGCTCCTGTAATCGAGTAAGTATTATTTGGATTCAAAGCTTTTCGATCCGCGCAAGCGTAAACAGCCCAAGCGGCGGCAGTTTGCGCCGTTCCACGAGGCGGACGGAAGGGGTGGAATCGATCCAGTCGCCCAAAACCGACCAGGCGAATTCCGGCCGCCAGCCGAGTTCGGCGCTGCATTTGGCAAGAGCGGATTCGATCCAGGCTATCGGGCCTTGGCCGCTACCGACATGATTGACGAGGATAATCTCGCCACCGGGTTTCACGACACGCGCAAACTCATCGAGACTGGCATGCGGCTCGGGCACGACCGTCAAGACATAGGGGGCGACCACGACATCGAAATGGGCGTCTGGGAACCCGAGTCGCGCCGCGTCCATGACGACAAGGCCTTCGACATTACCTAAAGCCTTGGCACTCACACGCTGCTGCGCACGCCGTAGCATGGGCTCGGAAAGATCGACACCAGTCAATTGTGTGCGCCGGTCGAACATGGGCAATTCAAGGCCGGTGCCGACGCCAACATCGAGCACATGTCCGCCCCGGCGGTCGGCAGCCGCGGCGGCCGCTTTGCGCCCCGGCCGCAAGACAAGTGTGAAGACGAGATCGTAAATGGGCGCCCAGCGCGCGTAGGACTTCTTGACATGTTTGTTATCGAGAACCGCGGGATCGCCGGTGTATGCTGGGCCGGTATCCAAGGCAGTAACATCGCCGGGAATGGTTTCCTCTTGCACGGACGCAAACCTCCACATTTCGCCGCAGCGATTTCCATTCTCATGGCCCCCCGCTCCGGTCAATTGTTCAACGCTTTTGCTCGCGCGCGTGAGCGGCCGGTTTTCCCTCAAAGCGGCAACGGCTCGGCTCGCGCGAAACTATTTTCTCTCGCCAGCGGACAGGACGGTTCCGTGGCAACAATGAAGCCGCCACCCAAAACCCGTGCGTGCGGCTGGTCCGATGTATAAAAGACGCAGGCTTGGCCAGGCGCGACGCCATCTTCGGCGGCAGCGAATTCAACAACGGCCTCTTCGGGACCAATAAAAAGGAAGCCCTGAACCGGCGGCCGGGACGAGCGGATCTGCACAAAGATTTCCTCTCCCTGAGCATGATCTTCTAGCACGCCAGGCCCTATCCAATTGAGCGCGCGCAAACGGACCCGGCGGGTCGCCAATGCCTCGCGCGGCCCAACGACGACACGCGCCCGCGCTGCGTCAAGTTTGACGACAAAAAGCAGCTCGCCGGCCGAGGAGCCGCCAAGCCCAAGGCCGCGCCTTTGGCCGACCGTGAAATGAAGCACACCCGGATGGCGTCCAAGCACGCGGCCATCGATATGCACAATGTCGCCGGGCAGTACCGCGCCGGGCGCCAAATGTTCGACAATATCGCTGTATCTGCCGGTTGGAACGAAGCAAATATCCTGGCTATCGGCCTTTTCGGCGACAGGCAGGCCGAACCGGCGGGCGAGGGCGCGAACTTGTGCTTTTTCCATTCCGCCAAGTGGAAACCGCAAAAGTTGGAGCTGAGCCATCGTTGTCGCGAACAGGAAATAGCTTTGATCGCGGGAAAGGTCATGCGCCCGGTAGAGCGCACGATTACCCGAGGCGTCGAGCCGGGAGGATACGTAATGACCCGTCGCCAAGGCGTCGGCGCCAAGGTCTAGCGCCGTCTCCAACAGATCGGCAAATTTGATTTCGCTATTGCAAGAAACGCACGGTATTGGCGTTTGCCCAGCTGCATAACTTTGCGCGAAAGGAGAAATGACCTTGTTCCGAAACCGCTCCTCGTAGTCCAGCACATAATGCGGGATGCCGAGGCGGGCGGCCGTCAGACGCGCGTCGTGAATGTCCTGTCCAGCGCAACAGGATCCTCTGCGATGAACCGCCGCACCGTGATCGTAAAGCTGCAAGGTCACGCCGATAACGTCGTATCCTTGCTCCTTGAGCAACGCAGCCACGACCGAGGAATCGACCCCGCCCGACATCGCAACGACGACGCGCGTTTGGGCCGCGGGCTTATTGAAACCGAGACTAATGGGATCAGCGATCCCTCCCGACGCGGGGTTTTCGTTCATGGCCGTCGCCCAACGCTCACTCAATTGGCCGGCAAGTAATTCTTCGCAGCGTGCCGGAGCGAACCGCCACACTGGTTTTCAGATAAGTGTCGCGACCTAAACCATGATCGCTTAAAGTTCGATCGATCGCGGTCTCTATCACTTTGCTCTGTCGCATGATTTTATCCAAAAAGT
>PLUZ01000438.1 GCA_003162995.1 Methylocapsa sp.
GCGCCCGCCTCGGCATCCCAGGACCAAAAATCCCGCCCCTCGCAAGCCTCATCCGGCCAGCCCCCGCATAAATCCAACGTCGCTCGCCCGGGAATTTGCCCCGTTTACTGGTGACCCTTTGTAAGCTTTTGGCGGCGAGGCAGGATCAACGCCAGATGACCGCGCCATGCGGCGGGGTTCTCTCCCGATCGAAGGCCATGGGCTTTGCCGTAATCGAGCACGGCTTCGATCCGGCCCCGCAACCGGCTCGCGGTCTCCGGGATTGTCTCCCAAATAGGCTTCAAGATCGACAGAATGGCTTGCGTGTCGATCGCATCAACGGACTCCTCCCAAATCGGGCCGCAATATTCTGCCACGGTCTTGCGCCATTGGCCCGCGTGCTTCTCGCTTCGCCATTCGCGGCGCTTCGATTTGATCAGCTCATCCGCGCATTGCCCGAACGTCTTGCGGGCTGCCTCAGCGTCCCTGGCGGCCTTCTTTGCGTCCAGGGGGTCAAGCCCCTTGGCGAGCATCGAACGGTACTCGGCGGCCTTCTCTCGTGCTTCCGCAAGGGTTACAATCGATGCAGAGCCAAAGCCTGCTTCACGCTGCTTCCCAGCGAGTGCAAACATGAACGTCCAGCGTTTCGATAGCCCGCCGTCAGTTTTTGAAATGGTCAGATACAAGTTGCCGCCGTCCGCATGCCGGCCTATTTTCGCGAGGGTGGCCACGGTCCGGGTTGTCAGTCTTTTAAGTTGCCGCGCCATCTTCCGCGCTCCTATATGTCCTAGTTCGTATCCTAGTTCTCGACACTGGATTGCCTCAACCGGCTTCGGACAGTTTTGCACACAAAAGTGAGAAAGCCTTTGGAAAACAATCGCTCGAATGAACAATCTCGGACCCCCTCGGACATTGGGGCGGCGGATGACCGTTCCGCGCCGAAGGTGTCGCCCAATTGGACGGCACCGGGGCAAAATCCTAGCCCCTCCAACGCGTATGGGCCGCGTGACGAGACGGCGATTTACCGTTTTCTGGGCGGCTCGCCTGGCGGCGTATTCCTGCGCCTAATTTTCGTGTCCTTGATCGTCGGCGCTTTTCTGATGTGGCTCGACATTCGGCCAGAGGACATATTTCGCGGGATCATACAGCTCGTCGATCGCATCTGGAGCCTTGGTTTCGATGCGATTCGTGAGATCGCCAAATATATCCTTGCGGGAGCCGCGATCGTCGTTCCCGTCTGGCTGGTGCTGCGGCTCATGAATATGCGCAACGCCCGCTGAACGGATCGCCACGCGGTGCCCCCCGATGAACGTGCTGCTGTAAATCCTCCGCAAGTCAGCCACGCCCGCGTAGCGAGGCTCGCACTGCCGATGACGCTCGCCCATTTGTCGACGCCTTTGCTCGGCGTTGCCGATGCGGCGGTGATCGGCAGGCTCGGACAAGCGGATCTTCTCGGCGCCATCGCCGCCACGGCTGTCATGTTCGACTTTCTCTTTTGGAGTTTTGGTTTCCTGCGCATGGGAACCGCGGGGCTCACCGCGCAAGCCCTGGGGGCAGATGACAGGGGCGAGCAGCGCGCAACACTCTTGCGCGCCCTGATCGTTGCCATGTCCATCGGCATCGTTATGATTTTCCTCCAGGCGCCGATCGCCTGGATCGGCTTTGGCGCGCTTGCTGCCACCCCCGAAGTCACCGGCGCGGGACGGCTTTATTTCGACATCAGGATCTGGTCGGCGCCTTTCACGCTTGCAAATTATGCCTTTATGGGCGCGATCGTCGGGCGCGGGCGGACCGATGTAGCGCTTGCCCTTCAGGTTCTGATCAATCTTGGCAATATTGCCCTCAACATCGCCTTCGTATATGGGCTTTCGCTTGGCGTGCAGGGGTCGGCGGCTGGCACGCTCGCGGCTGAAACCTTGGGGGCGCTCGCGGGTTTTTTCATCACGTGGCGCCTCTGGGGCCATCTTTTTTCCGTCCCGCGCGCGCTTGTTTTCGATCCCGCGAAGATTGCCCGGATGTTCGTGATCAATCGCGATATTTTTGTCCGCAACACGGCATTGCTTTTTGCCTTTGCGTTTTTTACCGCGCAGGGCGCCCGGGGAGGCGATATAAAGCTTGCCGCCAATGCAATTTTGCTGAACCTCATTCTCGTTGCGGCCTATTTCCTCGACGGCTTCGCGACGGCGGCGCAGCAAATGTGCGGGCAATCGCTTGGCGCGCGGGACGCAAAGAGTTTTCACGCTTCTGTGCGTCTGACGGCTTTGTGGAGCTTCGTTTTTGCGGCTGGCTTGACAACGGCCGCGCTGCTTTGCGGCAATTCCTTCATCGCATTTCTTTCGACCAATCCACAAGTGCGGGCCACTGCAAGCGATTATCTTGTGTTCGCCGCCTTGATGCCACTTGTCGGCGCCCTCGCCTATGAATTCGATGGCGTGTTCATCGGCGCGACATGGACGCGCGACATGCGCAACATGATGATCCTCTCGCTCGCGCTTTATATCGCAAGCTTTTTTCTGCTGCGGCCGCTCGGCAACACCGGGCTGTGGCTCGCTCTTCTCTTGTTTCTTCTTGCGCGCGGTCTCACTTTGGCGTGGCGCTATCGAAAATTGTCCGCATTAAGTTTTCCGCTGGCCCAATCCGCCGCCGCGGCGCCGGTTGCATCCACGAGCCGGGGATAGGATTTTTGGGCGAGAAGGTGGACAAGGCCGCTGTTGATCGTGGAAGCGAGCCACGGCCCCTTGAAGATCAGGGACGAATAAAATTGCACGAGACTGGCGCCCGCTTCGATTTTCGCCAGCGCAGTTTCTGGACTGTCGACACCGCCCGCGCCGATCAGTGGAAATTGGTTGTCCACGCGCAGATGGGCATGCGCCAGCATCCTGGTCGACGGCAAGAAAAGCGGGCGGCCTGACAAGCCGCCCTGTTCTGCTGCCGCTGGGTCGTTCAGTGATGCGGGACGCGCGATGGTGGTGTTCGAGACGATCAGCCCGTCGATTTGCCTTGAGCGGGCGCATTTGACGATTTCGTCGAGTTCGGCGAGCGTAAGATCAGGAGCGATCTTCAAAAGCACCGGCCTGCGGGCGAACACTTCGGACGCTTTGTCGCGCGCTGCAAGGACGCGTGCAAGGAGATCGTCCAGGGCGCCGGCACGCTGCAAATCGCGCAAACCCGGTGTGTTGGGGGACGAAATATTGATCGTGAAATAATCCGCGACATCAGCGAAGGCCGCGATCCCGCACGCGTAATCATCGACGCGATTGCGCGAGTCTTTATTGGCGCCGAGATTGACACCCACGATACCAGGCCTATTGCCGCGCGCGGCCAGGCGCGCGTGGACGGCAGCATGTCCCTGGCTTGGGAAGCCGAGACGGTTGATCACCGCTTGATCGCGAGTGAGACGAAAGAGGCGAGGACGCGGATTGCCCTGCTGCGGCAGCGGCGTGATTGTGCCAACATCGGTAAAGCCAAAACCCAGCCGTAGGATTTCATCGGCAACTTCGCCATTCTTGTCGAAGCCCGCCGCAAGGCCAAGCGGATTTGGGAAAGCAAGGCCAAAAGCGCTGACCGCGAGACGAGGATCATCTGGAGTGGCCAATGGCAGCGGGACTTTGCGAAGCGCCGTGATCGCCCACTGATGAGCGGTTTCGGGATCGAAGCTGAACAAAAGGGGACGCATAAGCGCGTGGAGAACGGAAGGCACTAGAGCAGCCCAGTGAAATCATGCTGGCCATCTGGCCGGAGAGGCAAGGGTTTCGCAAAGACCACGGCATTGAGCAGCAGGGCCGAATAGAGATGTGGAAAGAGTGCGCCGCCGCGTGAGGGCTCGAAGCGCAAGGCGTCGCCGAGCGTCACGGGATCGACCGCGACGAGCAAGAGATCGGCTTGGCCGGAAAACCATTTTGCGGCGGTCTCCCGCAGCTGGTCCGCCCCTGAAAAATGAATGAAGCCATCGGCGAGATCGGCCGGCGCGCCGGTGAAGCAGCCGTTCTCTTGGGCTTCGCGCCACAAAGAGGCAGGCACGATTTTATATATCAAATCCACGGTCTGGGTCACATTGACGGTGAGAGCGTGATCGCCGGGCAGGCTTGGCAGAAACGGGCGGCTTTCGCAGCGCTAACCTTATGGCTTGAGCCGAAAATAGAGCCCGGAGTAGGAAGGAGCTGAGAATTCAGGCTTTCCAATGATTTTGACTGAAAGCTCCGCCGCTTCCCAACTATCGATCAATTCGTAGCCTATCCTCTCGAAGGCCGCAATCAATTCCCCCCGGTTGTAGAGAATGCGGGCGGTCCTGTGGTTGTTGCCATCCTGAACGGTTGCCTTGGTCGGTCCATCAATCAAGGGCGAGCGGTTTATGAGGATATGCGCCGGCTTTTCCGGAAGCTCCGCGACCATGTGATAAACCGGAGGATCGAAAAAATGGAGCGAGCCGGAGACCAGCAAGAGATCCACTCCGGATGCGTCCTCCCAGTTTCGCGTAAACTGAAGCTGTTTTTCGCCACGTTCCGCAGCAAGGCGCCGCCCTTCCTCCGTCCACATGGGAAGATCATAGACCTGCCAGACCAGCTGCGGCGTAAGATTCAAGTACCGCTTGTAGCAATAAAACAGATTGCCCACATTTCCACCAAGATCGAAAATCTTGGACCAGCCAGCGATTGGACCTTGCATATGATAGAGAGCCGCATAATCGCTGGGCC
>PLUZ01000158.1:0-2760 GCA_003162995.1 Methylocapsa sp.
AAGGAGATATCGACGGAGTCCGGGTCCAGGTCGATGATTGTTTCGCCCTCAATGAGCTTGTCGGCGCGCGCTGCCATCTCGTCAATCGAACTCAGGATAGACCGCGAGGCGCCTTTCATGGCGTAGTCGACCGCAGGTTGTGCCTCGCGCGCCTTGCCACCATCATCGAGTAGANNTCCCAATCGACTTAGAGCATTGAAAACGAAGCGCATTTTTGAGATTTTTACGGCAGTCAACATCAAAACCGCCCCCATGCCTGATGAATCAATCCCTGAATCTCAAAGTTGACGGCGTCCATGCACTGAATCGCGCGGTCGTATGTGTCGCGATTAAAATTTGCGCGCTCGACTTCGTACAAGGTCTGCTTGGTCAAGCCAGCGTCCGAGATCGCGGTCGACTTGACCATCGGGTTCTTCAAGATTTCCTCCGCCAGCATCGAATGCATGAACCCTAGCATCTGGGCCTGGGGGACATCCGTGGGCTCGTAACGCGTGATCAAATAGCGGAGCCAATCCATTCTGACGTTCGCGCCAACCTTCTTGATCGTCTTCGTGATGTTCCCGAGCATCAGCAGGAACTGGCTCATAGACATCAGGTCAAGCATCTGTGGATGCACGGTGATCAGCACCGAGTTGGACGCGGTGAGTGCGGTGAGGGTAAGGTAGCCAAGTTGCGGCGGGCAATCGATGACGACGACGTCATAACGGTCGTCGACGTCGGCGAGGACCTTTCCCAGCCGCGTGAAGAACCGCTTGCCTTCCTGCGAAGTCTGCATCGCGAGAGGCGTATCGTACTCGTATTCCTGCAGATCGAGGTTCGCTGGGACGATATCTAGGAGCGGGAAGTTCGTCTTTAGAATGACGTCCTGAATTGGCTTTCGCTGATCGTCGTATCGAAGGGCATCGTAGAGTGAGGGGTTCCGATCTATTTCCGGTTGAAACCCGTGGAGGGCGGAAAGCGAGGCTTGCGGATCTAAATCGACGATTAGAACACGATGCCCGGTCAGGGCAAGGTGCTGCCCGAGATGAGCTGTTGTCGTGGTTTTACCAGAGCCCCCTTTGAAGTTCACGACAGCAATGACCTGCAGCTTTTCATTGGCTTTTCGCTGGGGCACGTATTTCTTCGCGTCGGGTCGACGATCTTTGTCGAGAAAGTGCCTCAGTTCTATCATCTGCTCCGNNCCCCGCCGATGGTGATGAGTGGAATCGGCCCCTTTCCTTCAAGATGAAGCCGCTTCAGATTGTTCGGGCTCACTCCGAGATAGTGGGCGACCTCCGCCATGGGGAATCGACGCAGGGTCTTCTTTGCATCCGGAGGAAACTTCTCTTGCCGAAGCTGGTCGAGCTTCCGCGAAATCTCCGCACCCTGCATAAGGATCTTGTCGTCGAATTCGAAAGATGGAAGCGATAGCATGCTGCGGCCCGTCGAGAAAATAGCGCTAGAAGCGCCCTATGGGCTGATTTGGCGCCAGTATGTCCGATTCGCGAGGACTAGCAAGGAGAAATGGGTTGACGCTTTCTTAACGCGGGCGAAACAAGGTCCCATCCGCGATGCGTCAAAAATCGACCCAAACCCAGAGATGCGCCGCCGGGCAGCCCTATCGCTTTAGCCCCGCCGATCTCGACCTCGCACGAGCCGGTCTCGCCATTTATCGGGGGAGAAAAACAATCCTACAAAAAGCCAGCCGGTTCGCCGGGGCTCACCAATCCCAATCTTTTTCCCCGATCGAGCAGGTTCTTCACCGAGGAGGGAGACCAGTGTCGGCCGCCGCGCGAGGTGTGTTCGCGCATCGCTTCAAGCTGGGAGGCGATGTCGCGCAAGGTCATCTCCGGATTGGCCATGGAAATACCGACGACGAGCGTCATCAGGCGGTCTTCGGAAGGTTTGCGACGCGCGCGCTCGATCAAATACGGCTCGACAAGATGCTCCTTGACGAGGCGGCGGACGGCACGCCGCAGACGCTCGACCGTCCACAATCTCGCCGGGCGCTTCGTATTGAGCACCCGCACGACATCTTCCCAGGGATGATCTGGCCGCATCCGCCTGACCGTTGGGAGCCAGGTGTCCATTGATGAGAGCAGGGCGGCGATATAAGTCTTGTCGCGCGCCGCCGAGACTTTCTGCAAAGCTTCCGGGCGCCGCTCGCGCAGGCCGGGATTGCCCGGGAGCTTGCCGCGCGTCCGCGCCGCCTTGATCCCCGCCTTGGTCCGCTCCGAGATCAAGGCTCGCTCGAGCTGCGCCACGGCGCCCAATACCTGCAACGAAAACATACCTTGCGGCGTCGATGTGTCGATCGGGTCGCGCAGCGACCGGAAATGCGCGCCGCGGTCTTCGAGCCGCTCGATCGTATCGAGGAGATGGTTCACCGATCGGGCCAAGCGATCGAGACGCACTACAACCAGGACGTCGCCGGGCTCGATTTCCCGCATGAGGCGGGCGAGCTCAGGGCGAGCGCGCGATCCGCCGGAGCCGGTTTCGCGAAAAATCACGTCGCAGCCGGCGGCCGTGAGTTCGTCGGTCTGCGCCTCCGTCGTCTGGTCCTCGGTCGAAACCCGCGCGTAGCCCGTCAGCCGGCCGATAGGACTCTGCGGGGCGAGGGATGTCTTTCTTGCCGCTGGCCGACGCATTTTTTGACGCTTGAGAGCCTGTGACGAGTGAAATCGAGGCCGAATCAGCGATCAAACGGCCTGTCCCGGCATTTTGTACAAACTCGCAAGTTATAAGTAAACGACCGTTTGAGCGCGCCGCCAAACGACCTAG
>PLUZ01000158.1:2772-2966 GCA_003162995.1 Methylocapsa sp.
TCGATGGTAAGAGCCCCGCTTTGCACGGCATAGCTATGACGGAACTCAAAGGCGTGTTAGTTTCTGTTTACTCGTTCCTTGTTAAGGTTATCAGTTCGATGGCAAACGCCTCCAGGCTCCCGGATCCGCTCCCCTGGGCCGCTTTGGCGGATTCGCTCGCCGCCGCCGAGGATTCGCTTGCCCGCCTCGATGAA
>PLUZ01000290.1:0-1002 GCA_003162995.1 Methylocapsa sp.
TTTCCGCATCCGGCCTCAAGCGCCAGGACAATGAGTTGATCGTGATCGAGAGGGCCGAAGCGGCGGCGGCATGAGACGAATCTTCCCAGTCTTGATCCGTCCTGTCGATTTGGCCATGCCGGTGCAAATGACCTCGGAATAGTAGGCTGTTCACCCTTATCCCGGTCTTGCGCCGATGACGATACTGCGCCTGTGTGCTAGTTCGATTGTCTGCTTTCGTCTAATAATCATGATTATTATGTAGTGACCATAACCAATTAAAATTATTATTCACGAAGGTACGGAACTTTGTGGACTGCGGAGCATTAATATTTTTGGCTGAGTTCAGCATTGCCCAAACGGCCAAGTAGGACCCATCCGAGAATCCAATCCTCGGATAAATAGGAAATGTCGACTTTAACATAATATCAGTTGCCCAACATTTCGGTTTATGGATTTTGCGATGGAGATGGTTCGTTTTGGTCGCGGCTTTGCGATCGCGCTCCTGGCTATCGGCCTTTTTCCCGACATCGCGCGGGCTGGATTTTTTGATTTTTTATTTCCACAGTTCCAGGCTCCGGCCGTAAGGCCGTTTGAGCGGCGTCCAGGCTACAGGATGTTTGGCGCGGGTCCTGGATTATACCGGCATAGTTTCCATAAGCATAGGTTCGCAGCACGCCGGAAGATGACCCTTGCTGATAAGACACACCATCTGGCGCATTGGAAGGTGAGTCTTGCCGATAAGCCAAACCATGTCGTGCATCCGTACACCACGATCGACATTATGCACGACGAGAGTTTGCGGCATGGCGATGCGGTCATGACCGGAGCTGGGATCCGGATTTTCGTGGGCGATAAAGGTAGTCACCACTATCGAGTGGATTTCAGGATGCTTTCCGAGATCAAGGGACTTTCCAAAAGTAAGCGCAATGCTCTCGCCGCCCTCGACGCTCCTGGGTCGAATCCGAGCGCCAACAAAGGCGAGTCTGGAATGGTCACCGGGCGTTCCGTAACCGATACCAC
>PLUZ01000290.1:1028-9056 GCA_003162995.1 Methylocapsa sp.
TCCTTTCACACCGTCTCGGTCACCTTGCTGAGGTGAGGCGGCCGGTCGGGATCGAAATCGAAGCGGCGCGCCGTCGCTTCGATCAGCCGATAGGCGGGCGCCAGCAAGGTAATGGCGTCGGTCACCGGATGGTCGTCGCCGATCCACGGCAAACTCGTAGCCGGGCCGCCGCACAAATGAACCCGCTGGCCGGTTTTACGCAACGTCGCGACGAGCGTATCGATCATGCCTGCGGTCTGGTCTGCGAGACGTAACGTAAGCACAGGCGTGTCATGGCTAATCGCCGCGCGCGGTCCATGCATCAGCTCGGCCGCGCTGAAGGAGAGCGCAGGAAGGCGCAGGGTCTCTGCCATTTTCAAAGCAATTTCGCGTGCCGGCGCCAGACCGAAGCCTCGGGCGGTGACAAAGACCGCGCGGGCGCTTGCGAGATCATCGGCACATCCGCTCCAGTCGAGCGCCAGCGCTCTTGAGAGTCGCTCTGGCAAACGCGCGACGGCGTTTGCCAGATTTTCGTCTTCGTCTAGTTCGGCAATGAGCTGGGCTGCGGCAGCCATGGAGGCAATGACGCTTTTGGTGGCGGCGATGGAGACTTCTGGTCCTGCCCCGATAGGCAAAATGAATTCGGCGGCGTGCGCGACAGGCGATTCGGCATCGTTGATGAGAGCTACAGTCAGCGCCCCGGAGGAACGCGCATCGGCGGTTGCGGCAATGAGGTCGGGGCTACGGCCCGATTGCGAGACGACTATAAACAGCGCGCCGCGCAGTGCCAAGGTTCTCTTGAAGCTGGTAATGATCGATGGCGCCGTTGCGGAGACTGGAATGCCAAGACGGGTCTCAATGAGATAGCGTAGAAACACGCCGACGTGACCTGAGCTGCCGCGCCCGCAGACCACGGCAATCGTAGGTTTTCGCCGTTCGATCGCAACAACGATCGGGCGCCACACGCTTCGATCGGCAAGGAGGCGTGCCACGACATCGGGAGCCTCTGCGGTTTCGCGAGCCATGGCGCTGGTCGCGTTCGGAGGGATGCCCCGGCTTTGGAAAGGCGCTTCCTCACTCCCTCGTAGGGAGGGACGCTCACCGTCATAGTGTGGCAAAACCAACGGGCTCCCTTAGTAAGGCCGCAACATCAACCCTTCGCGCAAGAGCGCGTCGATCGTCTTGCGCACTGTCACGCGGTAAGCTGTGTCGTGAGGCTCAGCTCGCGCTCGGTCGGCAGTCCGCCGGCAGCGCGGTTCCGCTTTTCAGCGATGCCCGTGCGGATAATTGCCGCGACCTGGAGGTAGAGGGGTATCGGCCGCGTTTCGTCAAGGCTGATGCTGCCGATACCGAGCGTCACGAGACGCCCTCATCCGCCATGTCGGCCAAAGCCTGGCGCAAACTGCCCCGATTCTTGGCGAGCACCGCCGCTGCCGCCTCCGCAGAAAGACCGAGGACAATCAGCGCAGCCATCTTGATGTCGCCGCCAGCAAGAGCGAGCGCCTTTGCCGCAGCGGTGGAATCGCAGCCTGCNNGCTGCTGTGGAATCGCAGCCTGCGATGCGGGCAACCATCCGCTCGGCGCGGCGCCGTAGCTTGGCATTAGTCGTGTGCATGTCGACCATCATGCCGCGATAGACACGGCCAAGGCGTATCATGATTCCGGTTGATAGGAGATTGAGCACGACCTTCTGAGCTGTACCTGCCTTCATGCGTGTCGACCCGGCGATCAACTCACTCCCGGTGGCGATGAGGATCGGATGCCGCGCCGCGGCGAGCAGCGGAGTGCCAGGATTATTAGCAATGCCAATCGTTACTGCGCCACACTTGCTGGCGCGCTCGGTTGCGGCGACGGTGAAGGAGGTTGTTCCGCTCGCGGCAACGCCGATGACCACGTCGCTTGGTCCTATGTGGTTGCAGTCAATGAGGCGAATACCATCCGCAGTATCATCCTCCGCGCCCTCGGCGCTGCAGATCAATGCCGCATCTCCTCCAGCCATTCCGAACACCAGCCGCTCGCGGGGCCAGCCAAAGGTCGGCGTCAATTCCGCGCCATCCTGGATCGCAATCCGCCCGGAGGTACCTGCGCCAACATAGACGAGACGCCCCCTATCGCCAAGCGCTACCACAGCCGCCTCCACCGCTGCCGCGATTGCCCCGATCGCAGGACGCACGGAAGCGACCGCAGCTATGTGCCCTTCCCACATGGCTTCGACCACCTCGGCGGGGCTCCATGCATCCAGATCGATGAAGCGGGAACTCAAGTGCTCTGTCGCCATTGCACCTCTCTAGGTGACATATATTACCAATCTAATGCCGTTGATGCAGCTTGCAATACCATCTGAGTAGGACTCAGGACAAACCCTTGGTCCATCCTCCAAAGCACTGCAATGCGGCCAACGGGGACCGCAATCAGGACCGGTCGTCTTGGCGGGCCAAAATAATTGCACCTGAAATCGCATCGCCTTCTGGCGGGCTCAAACAACGGCGTACATCGGGCGTAAGCCAGGCCTCAATGGCACACGCTAAACCACCGATCAGTGCGACACGTGGTGCACCTCTTTCGATGAGCGCCCACACCAGACCATCGATCTGTTCCGCGCCGGCTCGCGCGATTCGTCGTCCCACTGGATCGCCTTGATCCGCATGGCGCATCACAAGAGGTGCAAAGTTTGCGTAATCGGTCGCGGTGGCGCGGTCCATCCAGGCGACCACCTCGAAAGGGTCGTCGTGAAAATGCCCGAGAATCTCGGCTGTCAATTGGCTCGCTTCGGCGCGGCCATCGAGCGCGCGCATGGCCAGTTTTATCGCGCGCAATCCAAGATCAGCGCCACTCCCTTCGTCCGAAATGGGGAAGCCATAGCCGCCGACCGACAAATCATTGCCCTTCACGCGCACGATCCCGATGCTCCCGGTCCCGACAATAACAATGCCGCCGTCCTTGCCACCGTGGGCGCCGAGACAGGCGATCAGGCTATCACTAATGAAGCGTAGCGAGGCAAAGGGATGCACGAGTCCCACAAACTGCTCTTGAATACCCTTGCGGCGAATCCCAGCGATACCGACCGCGGCATGGATGCGCGACACGTCCGGCGGCCCAAGCCCGGCCTCAGCGATCGCCATGGCGTAGGCCGCGCGGATCGACTCCCAGGCTTGGGAGATGCCGAGGCGGGTCGTCGCTGGGCCCGCTTCGCCGAGGCCGAGCACCGCGCCGGAACTGTCCTCGATACGGGCGCGGCAGCCGGTGCCGCCACCGTCCACACCGAGGAACAGAGCCGGTGTGCCGTTCATCGACCAACTCCTCACTCGGGCGAAGTCAACATAAGATCGCACCGGTTTGCGGTGCAGCTCCTCACAGCCGCGATCAAGGTGATACAACGGATTGACAATGTTCTTGCCTTCGGCCACGAGGCGCACAAGTACGAGGCAGACGGATGTACCAGATCGGCCGCCATTACTGGTGCGCTGCAAACCAATGCCGGACGGACGCGAGATGTTCCATCGCCGCCAGCGAATCAAGTGGTATTATACTGGTCTATCGAAGATGATCGTGAACAATAATGGCAAGCGCTCTTTTTTGCGGCAGTAAAGAAGCAGGCGACGTGGCAGCTCATTCCCACCGCAAGACACCTGGACCTCTGCAAAGCCTCGTGGCCGATCGCATCTTCGATGGTGAGCGCATATTGACCGGTTGCAACGTGCTGATCCACGGCGAGCGGATCGTCGACATGGTATCGCGAGGCGCGATTCCAGCGGACAGCGCCATTATTGATCTCGGCGCCGGCTCAGTGCTCGCTCCCGGTTTCATTGATGTTCAGGTCAATGGGGGTGGCGGCGTGTTACTGAACGACGAGCCGACCCTCGCCGGTATCAACACTATTGTCGCGGTGCATCGGCGCTTCGGCACTACAGGGCTCTTACCGACGCTGATCACGGACCGGCGCGAGGTCACGGAACGTCTGGCCGGCATCGCTGAATCCGCGCTGGAAATCCCGGGCGTCCTCGGATTTCATCTCGAGGGACCATTTATCAACCCAACACGGAAAGGTGTCCATCCGGGCGAGCGAGTCAGATCGCCCGCGACAGAGGACACGGCGCTGCTGCGCCGGTTCGGCAGCTTCGGCCATTCGATTGCCACTCTCGCGCCCGAATGCGTGCCTAGGGGTTTCATCGCCGATCTAAGCCGCTGCGGCTTGCGGATCTGCGCCGGTCATACGGATGCGGACGAGCCGATGATGAGGCGCGCATGCGATGAGGGCTTGCGCGGGGTCACGCATCTCTTCAATGCCATGTCGCAGATGCAAGCGCGGGCGCCGGGAGTGGTCGGAGCGGCTCTTGATGAGCCGCGGCTCACCGCTGGACTGATCTGCGATGGCTACCATGTCGATCCAGCCATGCTGCGTATTGCCTTCCGCGCTGCCGGACGCGATCGCTTGATGTTGGTTACCGATGCCATGCCAACGGTTGGAGCGGATCGATCACACTTTGATTTGTTCGGCCGCGCCATCACGCTCGAACGCACAAGACTTACTGCTGAAGATGGTACGCTGGCCGGCGCGCATCTTGATATGATGGGCGCGGTGCGTGGTGCCATGTCGTTGATGCGTGTGAGCCTGGAGGATGCACTGGTCATGGCCTCGCGCACGCCGGCCAGGTTCCTCGGCCTCGACGGCATGCTCGGTGCGATTCGCAAAGATTATCGTGCCGATCTTGTCGCCTTCGACGCTGGTTTCATCGTCACTGACACCTGGGTCGCCGGTGTGCGGGCACGCCATGGATGAACAGCGGCTGTCGCAATTTGGAGAAGGCGCCAATATCAAACGCTGCTTTGGTTGTGCCGAAGGCAAGCCCGCCGACGAAATTTCCTTCACGCGCCGCTGCTCAACAGACTCAAAGCTTATTTTGTAAAACTACCAGCCTTAGCTTTTTCTCCGCGCAGGCTGTCCATACCCCCGAAACTATGGAGGTTTGGCACAATGGAGGTGGGTCAAGGGCCGCCGAATTGGCTTATTACGTATGATGAACGGTTCTGATGCAAACGGGAAAAGCGCGGCATATTTGGCGTGAACCTTCCCTTGGAGGGCGCGAACCCGGGATGAGTCAATGCCAGAGACGTTCGAGGCCAGTTGCTATCATTGCCCCGGTCGCGCCGGCTTGCTCCCGCCGTTATCGGCACTCGTCATTATCTGCACCAACAAATTTCCCGTTCGCGTCGTAACACGCGTGATGCGCCACTTGCGCCCGATGGTGCCGCCGTGGCTTCGGCGGAGGAGCTTCTTCCAGCCCAGCGTAGTCCTCCGGGTAAACATAGTCCGGTGCCGGAGGCGGCCCTTCGACAAGATCAGGGTAATCCGCTGGCGCCCCTGGCATGGCCACGATGGACGGATATGGGCCGTAAGCTACAGTTCCGTCGATGATAGGGTCATACGGCCGGAGCGATCCATCTGGCATGACCCGACTGTTGGTGAAGGGAACGTATCCTCCCGCGCCGTCAGGCACGGTGGCCGGGGGTGCGAACCAACAGAAGAAAAAAAAGCATGCGGAGATCATCTGCTCCTCCAGTCGCCACGGTCGCGCTTCGCTACATTACTGCACAGTGGTTTCCAGGCCGCGTCGCGATCCCGTAAGTTTTTCAGTAAGGCGTCCGAATGTTGATCACGGCCAAGATCATGATTTCCATACGAAGGATAACACCCGTCAGGCCATAGAGTTGCTTCCCCAAAACGCCATTGTTAAGTCTTTCGCTTTCTCTCGAGTTAGCTGGCCAGAAACACGTGACTCAGTGAAATACCAGAGCACTTCCTTTTCGATCACGCAGACTTACGTGATCGAAAAGGAAGCGCGCAGATTCAAAGAGTTGGATTACGTTCTTATCGGAAAAGTTGATCAACTTTTCCGGGACATGATCGAGGGCCGCAACGATGTGTTATTCCCACCCTCACAGCAGCGGCCGCGCCAGCTGCTCTTCACCCTTTGCTATGGGCATGTGCTTATGCGCACTGGCATCGTAAAACCTTATGGACTTTCCGGTTGGCTAGCAAAGTCCGTTTCTGCCGGGCTCTGAACCTTGGCGGCGCACCAATGGGCCGCCCTGCGCTCAATCCGGCTGCGCAATGTTGCGCGTCTTGCTAAGTGTCAGCTTCAATGCCAGGTTTGGAAATGACTCTCGATCTCAACTAAGATGAGGGGCACGACCGGAGCCATCTTATGCAACCGCGCGAATAGGCCTTTGATCATCTCAATCCTTTGCTCATCGCCCGGTATGCCTGCGCCAAGTCTCACCATCTCCTCCAGTTCTGCAAGATCACGCCGCAGTCGTTTGAGATTGTTGGCGAAACCGCGATTAGCGATTCCATTCATCATGGCCATCCACATTCCGGACTGGTCAGCATTAAAGCCTTTGCCATCAGAAGACGCCACAGGATCTTGCAGTGCGCTTCCTGCTTCCTCGCGGCCTTGTGTTCGGCCCGCGTCATAAGCCCTCTGCATAAGTAACTGTATTTCTTCTGTTATTGGTTCCCGAAGAACCTCGTTTAAAATTCTCATTGTCGGGCCTCAAATGCTTTTTTTGAANNTTTTTGTCATCTTTCACATATGAGGTTTGGCACAGACTGCCTTGTCTGGCCTTCATTGCCCTCCGTCGAACCCATCGCGGAAAAGCGGCCAATATTGTCTAGATCATGATCTTGAAACCATTTGCGGCTGGCGATATCTGGAGCTGTGCTTTTACGCACCGATCCGATTCGGTAAATCGGCAATCGGTTTACGGGGAAATTGCGATAGATCAACACATAGAATGCAGTCGTAATTAATAATTATAACATTTTCTCGTGGCCGGCGATGCACCAAAAGGATTCTCCAAATGCCTTCCGTGATCCGCGATCTTGCCGGCTTTGCTATTGCCATGTTTTAGCTCTGTGCTTGCGACAATTTATGAGGCGTTATCCATGATATTCGGTCTTATCCTCAGCGCGATCTTGGCGATCGGTTTGCTCGTCTATCTTGTCATTGCCACGCTTCCTCCCGAGCGTTTTTGAGGGTCCCGTCACGTCGCCAATAATGAGCGCGTCACATATCTTTCGGCGGATCAGGTTCCTCTACAGGAACGCCTTGACGTATTCCCGATATGCAGGCCTGTCCCATCCATCTACTTAAGCGATCTTTTTGGACAATCATTTTGCGCAGCGTCCGCCAGCCGGGCGGCGCATAATTGCGGCACCGCAGACCAGCTTGGCGCAAGCTCCCTCTGGTAACCTGGCACCGTCAACGAGATCTGGCATGGTGACCTTGAGATCCGCGCGCCGATCCTCGGAGAGGATAGCGCCATGTTTATGGGGATTCTGCCTGCACTCGATCTTGCGTTCAACGCCGGGCTCGTCTTGACGAGCCTAATAGCGTTCGGTCTTTCGAACGTTCGATTTCAATAAATGCGTAGCCGCAAGATCTTCGATATGAGGAGAGCTTGCCATACAAGAGAAGAGACCGCCGAAGAGAAGGCTTGACCTCTATGTCCTCGCTTATGTTTGGCGCTCGCCGGCATCGAGAATCCAGGTCTGGTCGCAGAACGCTACATAGAGCCTTTCCTGGCCCAAGGCCGCCCCGAGCTCGACCGCCAGTTCGTTCAGCATAGCCTCGATATCCTGGTCAGGCAGATGTCCCAGATAGGCATGCACGGCCTCGCCGGTGAAAACCGCTACCGGTTCACGGTCGGAGCCGGTTGAGCCGTCCGGGCGGGGCCAGGCATAGGTCACCTCGGCGCGGGTGAACATGCCGGAAAGCGCCGGCCTGCCGGCACTGACCCGGCGGCTCATCCAAGCCCGTGCCGTGCGCACAGCCTCGGAAACGTCGTAAACCCGTCCCTCCGCATCCCAACCCTCGCGCAGTCCGACCGTAATCCTGAAATCGCGGCGCGGCCCTCGTGAGCCTTCAACAAGAGCATACTCCTCATGGCGTGGCGCAGGAGAGCCCCCCACACAGCCTTCACTCATTCTTTCGCTCCCTCGTGCTTGCAAGCGCATTAGAGCATGCCCCGAAAAAGTTGCTCGGCTTT
>PLUZ01000379.1 GCA_003162995.1 Methylocapsa sp.
AAATGCTGACCGCCTATCATGAGGGCGGCCACGCGATCGTCGCGCTGAATGTCACGGCCACCGATCCGGTGCATAAAGCGACCATCATTCCGCGCGGACGCGCGCTCGGCATGGTCATGCAGCTCCCCGAACGCGACAAGCTCTCGATGAGCTACGAACAGATGACCTCGCGGCTCGCCATCTGCATGGGCGGCCGGGTTTCGGAAGAGATCGTCTTTGGCAAGGAGAAGATTACCTCCGGCGCCCAATCCGATATCGAGCAGGCGACCAATCTCGCCCGTGCGATGGTGACCCGCTGGGGTTTCTCCGAAGAACTCGGCACGGTCATGTATGGCGATAACCAGCAGGAGGTCTTCCTCGGCTATTCGATGGGGCGTCAGCAGACCATCTCCGAGGCCACTGCGCAGAAGATCGATGCGGAAGTGCGGCGGCTGGTGGAGGCGGGTCTTGACGAAGCAACAAAGATCATCACCGAGAAGCGCGCGGATCTTGAGACTCTCGCCAAGGGTCTCCTCGAATATGAGACGCTGACCGGCGAAGAGATCGAGCAGCTTTTGAAGGGGCATCCTCCGGTGCGCGACGTCAGCGGCGATACCGAACCACCGTTGCGCGGCTCTCCCGTCCCCACCACCGGCGTTGTTCGCCCCAAACCAGGCCCAGAGCCAGGCGGATTGGAGCCGCAACCCCAGGCGTAAGTAAGTGCGTCGGCCTTTTTTGACTACTCCTGCGACGATTTGAATGGATGGCTGCCTCTCACACGTAAGTGGAAGGCAGCCATTTTTGCTTTTGGTGCCTTTAGATCACGTTCATGATTTTGGATTGAATCCATCCATAATGATGAACGTAATCGATTCCAAAAGTTTAGAGCGGGATGCGGGCGGAAAATCGGTTCCACTTTTCCTTCTCCCGCTCAAGAGCATGATCTGCAGAAAAGCTGCAGACTTTTTGGAGAAGATCACGAGATAAAACAATACGATAGAGACCCTGCACGATTCTTTTTGAAGCGATCATGGTCCAGCGCGAAGCGATGCTAAGGAAAAATATAATAGACAGCCCAGCATGCCGCGTGAATACGCATCAGCGAAGAACCATTCGCCAACAAAAACCGGCGCTTCACATGGAAGGCGCCGGTGCCGGATTGGGATCAAGAACGTCTTTTTGACCGTCCGGGACATATCGGCTACGGGGGAGGAGGACCGTTCGCCGAAACTTTCGTCAGGATTGGCCGCCCGTCAGCACGGTGACCGCGCGGCGGTTTTGCGACCAACAGGAATTGTCGTTACAGCTCGTGACGGGACGCTCCTTGCCATAGCTGATGGTATGAATTTTTGAGGCTGGAATGCCGCGGGCAACGAGATAGTCCTTCGTGGTTTCCGCCCGCCGCGCACCCAGCGCGAAATTATACTCGCGGGTCCCACGCTCGTCGGCATGGCCTTCGACGGTCACATTATAGCGGCCATATTGCTGCAGCCAGCTCGCCTGTTTGGCGAGGGTAGCTTGCGCGGTCTGGTTCAAGTCACTGGAATCGCTGTCGAAGAATATCCGGTCACCAACATTGACGGCGAAATCTTGCGGGCTCCCGGGTGCTGCTGGGGCGCCACCACTCAGGCCCGCGAGCGAGGCATTATCGGCAGGGGTCTTGGCGCAGGCAGAGATCGCAAGGGCGGCGCCGAGCGCGGCCGCGAATTTCCATTCGCCGGTCCGTTGGAGAAAGCTCATCCCACACTCCTTCTGTGATCCTGTGATCGCTTGGCAGGCGTTAAGCCCTACCTGCCTTTGGTTAAAGGAATGTTCCATCAACCTTGATCCAAGCTAACCAGAGCGTGTTGCATTTAAGCAAACCGATATAAGGTTAACCGATCGTTCATGGCGAGAATACGGCTGAGATGGAGTTTCACACCGCAATCGTAAGTGTTTCATTGCGCTGCAACAATGGGATTGTTCTCCGCCCAAGCTTTGCTTTGACCAAAATCGCTTCAAGGGTAGCGGTCAAGGAAGCTATCTCATTGATTTCTTACACGTTCTTAGATAATGCGCGCGACTTTTTTAAGGTCCTGCGCTCTGGGGTGGGGTGGATGGGTTTTGGTCAGGGTGACGCCTGCCTGCCATCGAACCCGTGCATGCGCAAGGCCCATTGATAGGCAATGAGACCACCTTTGAGGATCGGCAGGAACCAAAGCGAGAGAATGAGCGCCAGAGTGGGCCAGATCATCGCATGCAGCCAGATCGGCGCATCAGGCCAGTACGTCTCGGTCAGAAGCATCAAGCTTCCAACGATATGCCCAACGACTAAGATCGTTAGATAGGGCGGCGCATCGTCGGCGCGGTGGTGATACAATTCCTCGCCGCAATGCGGGCAAATATCATTGACCTTAAGATAGGCGCGAAACATCCGGCCTGCGCCGCAGGCGGGGCAAATGCCGCGCATGCCTTTGCCGATGGCTTGCCACGCGTTTCGGGAGGTGCCGCGGCAATCCTTCTCGTGGCGTATGTTGGGGAGCGATGCCAAGATAGGGGATTACCTACGACCGAGGTTGCCCATATGCAAGGCATTATTTGTTAACTGACCGCCGTCAAGCCGTACAAGGTTGCCGGCGGTCAGGGTGTCAGCGGATATCAGTCTTCAGCCGCTGAAGATTTGCAGCCGGTGTTGGCGAGGCCGAAAAGATCCCCTCAACACCGGTATCGATACGGTCGCATTCTTCTCGGCGATCCTAGAGCGCTTCCCGATCAAAAGGACTCCTTCGATCGATATGAAATCGCTCAGATTCAAAGAGTCGGAGCATGTCGGAATCGAAAAAGCCGATCGGAACATACTCTCGCGGCGCAGGGTTAATTTAGGAGACCCTTGCGCTTTGGTGTGAAAGCCGGCGAAGAAAGCTATCGGGTTTTATTGTTGCGAAGCCGGCTGTTTCGGCGGTTCTTGCGACGGCGTGCCGCACGCCCCTAATGACAGAGCAAAAACCGTTAACAGTAAAGCCAAAATGCGGCGCATGAATACCTCCCCAGGTTTTATGGCGAACGAACCAACCGTGGTCCGCTCGAAAAAACTTATACATGGCAATTTAAGAGGGCAGCAAGACCTTTGTTGGCCGCCGCTAACTGTCATGGCAATGACATGAACAAAATCAGGGAAAATCCCGGGTAGGGTAAGGTCTCGCCTCCGTCCGCCAAGCCGTCCAATAATCCGAACTAGACAGGGTCCGCTTCTGTTGCATTGCGTGTGACCGCGGCCAGCATGGCCGACATGGCGTGGACAATCGGTCCGATTGGAGGGCCGAGCGTGTGCCGTCGAGCGACCCAAGCTGGATCATTGTAAGTCAGCCAGACTGTGCCGTCCCCATCCTCCCACACGAGCGCTTTCAGCGGAAGGTCGATGCCGGCGCGCTGATAGGCTTGCATCAGCGGCGTGCCTGCCTGTGCCCCGCCGAAAATGATCAATGTCGTGGGGCGTAACGTCAGGCCCGCTGCAGCGGCTCCCGCGGCGTGATCAATCTTGGCGAAAATTGTCACGCCTTTTGCTGCAAGGTCAGCTTCTACGCGCGCGATCGTCTCCCGCGCCGAATGCGCGCTACGGACGCTAACGAGACCATCGTCTGACATGGTCACTTCCTGCCGCTCTAACAATTCAGCGCTTCGAAGCTTTGCCCCCAGATAGGCGGAGCGCAGTCAACTCGCCAGAGGGCCTATTGCCGCGGCGCGCTGCCCGCTTGGCTTTTGCCAGACTAGGCCGCACTTTTTGGGGTGCGCTTTCACGCAACAATTCGAAGCGGAGCGCACCGGCGAGTGGCGCCGCTTCCACGAGCCTGACTGTGACGATATCGCCGAGACGGTGCATTTGTCCTGTGCGCGAGCCGATCAGCGCGTGACGCCCCGGATCATGACGGAAATAATCGTCGCCGAGCATCGCGGCTGGGATGAAGCCATCGGCGCCGGTTTCGTCGAGTTTGACGAAAAGCCCGGCGCTGGATGCGCCGGATATGCGGCCTTTGAACGCCGCGCCGATCTGGTCCGCGAGATGGGCCGCGATCAGCCGCTCGGAGGTTTCGCGCTCGGCCGCCATTGCCCGGCGTTCGGCAGCGGAAATCGCCGCCGCGATCTCGGCAAGTTCCTTGTCAGCGATCGAAGTCAAGCCATCGCGTCCAAGATGCAGTGCATGGATCAAGGCGCGGTGGACAATGAGATCGGCGTAACGGCGGATCGGCGAGGTGAAATGCGCATAGTGGCGCAGGTTAAGACCGAAATGGCCGTAATTCTCGATGGAATATTCCGCTTGCGCCTGGGTACGGAGCACCACTTCATTGACGAGATGCTCGTTATCGGTGCCTTTTACACGGGCGAGAATGCCGTTGAATTGCGCGGCACGAAGAACTTGGCCCTTGGCAAGCTTGATGCCGATGGAGGCCAGAAATTCGGCAAGATTGTTGAGCTTTTCGAGTGAAGGCTCGTCATGCACGCGATAGATGAAAGCCTGCTGTTTCGCCTCAAGCGCTTCGGCGGCCGCGACATTCGCGAGGATCATGAATTCCTCGATAAGGCGGTGCGAATCGAGCCTTGGCGGTGTCGCGACGGATTTCACGGCGCCCTTCTCGTCCAGGATGATTTTGCGTTCCGGGAGATCGAGATCGAGTGGCCCGCGTTTGTCGCGCGCGATTTTGAGGGCGCGATAGGCCTCGTAAAGCGGAACGAGGACAGAAGCATGAAGCAACGCCGCCCCCTCGTCCGGTCCATGGTCGAGCGCCGCCTGCGCTTGGCGATAGGAGAGTTTCGCCGCCGAGCGCATAATGATCCGATGGAAGCTATGGCGGAGCTTGTGGCCGTCGCCAGCGATCACGATACGGGCGGCGAGCGCCGGGCGATCCTCATTTGGGCGCAGCGAGCAGAGATCGTTGGAAATCCGTTCCGGCAGCATGGGCACGACGCGGTCGGGGAAATAGACCGAATTGCCGCGATCCCGCGCCTCTTTGTCGAGTGCGCCGCCAGGGGCCACGTAAGCGGCGACATCAGCGATAGCGACGCGCAGAATATAGCCGCCGGGATTGGCTGGATCGGGGTCATGCTCGGCATGCACCGCGTCGTCATGGTCCTTGGCGTCTTCGGGATCGATGGTCACGAGCGGGATGGCGCGCCAATCCTCGCGATGTGACAGGCTTGCTGGTCTCGCCTGCTCCGCCTCGGCGATGGTCTCGCGGCGAAAGACATGCGGAATTTGATGCGAATGAATGGCGATCAGGCTTATCGCCTTTTCACTGTCGAGCGCACCAAGCCTTTCGCGCACTTTTGCCGCCGGAAGACCAAGGCGGCCAGTGCGCAAAAGCTCGACGGCCACGAGATCGCCATCGCCCGCCGTGCCTTCGTCGCCGGGACCAACACTTAATTCGCCGCGATTGACGTTTTTCTTGTCGACCGGCACGATCCGGCCGCCGCCGCCCAAACTGGCGCGAAAAATCCCGATCAGTTGAGTTTTCGCGCGCGGCAAAAGTTTTACGACGCGGCCGGTGTAGGCGGGTTCGCCAGGCTCCGAGTNNTCGCCAGGGGCGGGGGCGGGCATCCCCGGTTTTGGCCTGGCCATAGTCATGATCAGGATTTTGGGCGCCGGTCCGTATTCGCTGTCCCACTCGGCGGGCGCGGCGAGGAGATCGCCGTCGCGGTCGCGCGCGATCACATCGGCGAGAACGATCACCGGCAGGACACCCGGCTTGTGCAGGCTCTTGTGCCTGCGCTCAACGGCCCCCTCGGCTTCGAGGTCCTTCAACATGCGCTTGAGGGCGATCCTGGCGGCGCCCTTGATGTTGAAGGCGCGGGCAATTTCCCGTTTGCCGATCTTGCCCTGCGTCTTGCCGCCCAAGGCTTCGCGCTCGCGGGCAATGAAGGCGAGAATGTCCGCGCGCGATGGGAGAGCGTCAACCCCCGCCTTCACCCGCGGTTGCGCGGGTTCGGGAATGTCTTGGCCGGACTCTTTGCCGCCGCTGGCGGAGTTGGTCACGCTTGCTTAGCCCTTTTCGATTTTGGCGCCGCCGGTTTCGTTGCGGATTTGCGAGCGGGTTTCGCCGTTGCCGTCTTTGCGGCTCGCTTGGGCGAATCTCTTTTGGGCGTCGCCCGTTGCTTTTTCGTGGTCCGTGTGCCCGTTCCCGCTCCTGCCTTATCCTCGATCAAACGTATCGCCTCTTCAAGCGAGATTGTCTCGGCAGATGAACCGTTTTTCAAGGTCGCATTGATCTTGCCATGATTGACATAGGGCCCGAAGCGCCCGTTGCGGACGGTAATAGCTCCGCCCTCGGGATGTTCGCCAAGTAGGCGGCCCTGAAGGCTTCCCTTCCCCGCCCCATTGCCCTCCGCTTTCGCGGCCAGAAGGGCGATGGCCTCTTCTAACGTTAAAGTGGTGGGATCGGTATCGCGCGGCAAGGTCGCGTTGATTTTGCCGTGGTTGACATAAGGGCCGTAGCGTCCGGCCTTGACTACGACCGTGCCGCCCGAAGGATGCTCGCCAAGGACCCGTGCCGGCGCGCTGGCGCTGTCGCCAAAGCGCCGTCCGGTCAAGCCGCTTTCCTTGGCGACGATGAGATCGATCGCGCGGTTGCCGCCAAGCGTGAGAATATCCTCGTCCTTGCCGATGTTCGCATAGGTCTTGCCGTGCTGGACNNATCGTCTTTGGCAGCGAGACCCTCTTCGGTTTTTCGCCCTCGCCCTGTTGCACATAGGCGCCAAAACGGCCCTCCCGCACAGAAATTTCGGCGCCGCTCGCAGGGTCATTGCCCAAAACCCGGACACCCGCCCGCTCGCCATTGGCGGTGCCGTCCGCATTGGTGTCCGCCAAAGTGCGCGTGAATTTGCATTCGGGATAATTCGAGCAGCCGATAAAAGCGCCGAATTTGCCGAGTTTCAGCGAGAGCTGACCGTTCGCGCACGAAGGACAGGCGCGCGGGTTCGAGCCGTCCTCCTTGGCGGGGAAAATATGCGGGCCCAAGAGCTCGTTCAGACTGTCCAGCACTTCCGTCGTGCGCAGATCCTTGATGCCGGCAAGCGCCCCGGAAAAATCCGACCAGAAATCGCGCAGCACCTGCTTCCAATCAAGCTCATGGTTAGAGACAAGATCGAGCCGCTCTTCGAGTCCGGCGGTAAAATCATAGCCGACATAGCGGGTAAAAAAGCTCTCCAAAAAAGCCGTCACCAGGCGGCCCTTATCTTCGGGGACGAGCCGCTTCTTCTCGATGCGGACATAGTCGCGTTCGCGCAGAACCGCGAGGGTCGAGGCATAGGTCGAAGGCCGGCCGATGCCGAGTTCTTCCATGCGTTTGACAAGCGTCGCTTCGGTAAAGCGCGGCGGCGGCTCGGTGAAATGCTGGCTTGCCTCGATTTTGTCCTTGCCGAGGCTCTCGCCCTCGCGCATTTCGGGCAAACGGCCGCCGTCTTCTTCATCTTCGTCGTCGCGGCCTTCTTGATATAGCTTCAGAAATCCGTCAAAGCGAATGACTTGGCCGGTCGCGCGGAGATCGAGCCGTCGCTGCTCGACGAGCGCCGCTATATCGACGGTGGTGCGTTCGAGTTCTGCGGATTCCATTTGGCTCGCGATCGTGCGCGTCCAAATGAGATCGTAGAGCCGCTTCTGATCCGGCTCGAGGCTCGCGCCGACATGTTTTGGGAGGCGGGTAAGGTCGGTCGGGCGGATCGCCTCATGCGCTTCTTGGGCATTCTTGGCTTTCACGACATATTTGCGCGGGACCTTCGGGACATAGTTCGCACCGAACTCCTTGCCGATGACGCTGCGTGCGCTCTTGATCGCCTCCGGCGCGAGGTCGACGCCGTCGGTGCGCATATAGGTAATGAGGCCCACCGTCTCGCCGCCGATTTCGGCGCCTTCGTAGAGCCGCTGGGCGAGTTGCATGGTGCGCGCCGGTGCAAAGCCCAGCTTGCGGGAGGCTTCCTGCTGGAGAGTCGAGGTCGTGAAGGGCGGCGGCGGATGCCGCTTTGCGGGTTTCGCCTCGATACTGGCCACCGAGAATTTGGCGGCATCGAGGGCGGCCTTGAAGGCTTCCGCTTCCGCCCCTTTGCCAATATCGAGACGGCTGATTTTTGCGCCGTCCGCCCCCACGAGCCGGGCGATAAAAGGCGCCCCGGCCGCGGTACGCAAATGCGCGGCGATCGACCAATATTCCCGCGAAACGAATTTTTCGATCTCAAGCTCGCGGTCGCAGACCAGGCGCAGGGCGACGGATTGCACCCGTCCGGCCGAGCGGGCGCCGGGCAATTTGCGCCAGAGCACCGGCGACAGGTTGAAGCCGACCAGATAGTCGAGCGCGCGGCGGGCGAGATAGGCATCGACAAGTGCGGCATCGATCTCGCGCGGATGTTGCATCGCTTCAAGGATCGCGGCTTTGGTGATCGCGTTGAAAACGACCCGCTGCACGGGCTTCGCCCCGAGGACTTTTTTTGCCTTCAGGACTTCGAGGACGTGCCAGGAAATCGCCTCGCCTTCGCGGTCAGGGTCGGTCGCCAGAATGATCCGGTCCGCGTCTTTCACCGCTTTGGCGATGTCAGCCAATCTTTTGGCAGACTTGGAATCGACGTCCCAGAGCATGGCGAAATCGTGGTCCGGATCGACGGAGCCATCCTTCGCCGGCAAATCGCGGACATGGCCATAGGAAGCATAAACTTCATAGCCTTTCCCGAGATATTTGGTGATCGTNNGGCGCTCGCCCTTGCCAAGCTTCGAGCCGGAGCTTGGCTGAAATTGATGGCGGGAGGATGGGGGAGTGCGGCCCCATAGTCAAATAGGGGCAGGCAAACGTATCCGAAAGCCATCAGCCAAGCTGAACCATTTTGTTACGGAAAGCGTTTCACCGGGTGAACCCGCCAATAGTCAAGCTAGCGGTTCCGATCGATATGTGGGATTGCCAACTTTTGATGAGCCACAAGGAAGTTGAGGNNGAAGTCTGCATGAAATCGCATAAGACGAGGAATGATCTCAAGTCGAACGCGAAGGCTGTTTCCATTGATATTTTGAACGGCCGCCTCGCCGAGGCCATCGATTTGGCACTCGCGACAAAGCAAGCCCATTGGAATCTCAAAGGAATCCAATTCATCGCTGTGCATGAGATGCTGGATTCTTTCCGGACCGAAGTCGACACCCACGTCGACACCATGGCGGAGCGCGTCGTGCAACTTGGAGGTACCGCTCTGGGCACGGCCCAAACCGTGGCAAACAAAACCGCGCTCAAGCCATATCCAGTTGATATCTATAAAATTACCGATCACCTCACGGCGCTGGCCGAGCGCTATGGCACCGTCGCCAATGCGGTTCGGGCCGGCATCGACACGACGGATGAGGCCGGCGATGCCGACACCGCCGACATATTGACCGGTTTTTCACGCGCGCTCGACAAATCTCTATGGTTTCTTGAAGCCCACCTCCAGGAGGGAGGCTGAAACCGGTCCTCATTGCGGCCCCGGCCGATCGTGCGAGGCTTTTCGAGCGTTTCCGAGGCAAATGCCAGGCTGGTTATTTCTTCAAAGATAGGCTCTGCAACTTTGGCCCGGGTTGATCGCCTTCGGGAGAAATTTCAAAAGCGTAAACATCTT
>PLUZ01000102.1 GCA_003162995.1 Methylocapsa sp.
TGATCTTGGCCATGTAGCCTAGCTCGGTGGTGCACACCGGCGTGAAATCCTTCGGATGCGAGAACAGTACGGCCCAGGAATTGCCGATCCAGTCGTGGAAGCGGATTTTGCCCTCGGTCGTTTGCGCCTCGAAATCCGGCGCAGTGTCGTTGATTGAAAGTGTCATCACGCAGCTCCGACAGGTGAGAGTAAGGGATCGCCTGGGGACCGGTATCGAGTCTACGACTCAACCGCTCAGGCGACCGTCTCATAAGGGCAGCCTAGTGGTGGTCGTCCTGCCCCTCGCCATGCGGTCCGGGAGGCTCGGTTTTGACCATATTGGACTGCCCCTCTTCCGAGTGGTCAATGAATAGGACCTTGGTCGGCGTCGAGCCGGCATTCATGCCGTGATGCCGGGTCCCGGTCGCCTCGACGAAGATCGTTCCCGCCGGGAATTCCCGCCGGGTGCCGTTCTCCAGTTCAATCGACAGCGTGCCGTCAATCACATAGACATAGCGAATATTCGGATGCTCGTGCCAACCGACATCCACGCCGGGCGGGATCTCCACCATCGTGGCGGTGACTTGCGGATTTTTGCCGGGATATTCCAACTTCTGGCCGGTGATCGTCGTGGTCGTCTTCAGCAACGGGGTTGCCTTCACTGTCGGTTGCTGCTGGGGCCAGGCAGTCGTGGTGCCGAGAAGCAGGACAAGGAACCCGGCATACGGCTTTTGCATCCTCATGGCGCGCTCCACTCCCGATATTCATATATTAATGCCTTAGGACCTCGTCGCCAAGCCAGTCGCCTCAAAAATCATGTCGAGGTGCCATAGCGTGGGCGTTGCGAAGAGCCATGAAGATTCCTACTGCCGCGCAGCGCCGCGCACCGTGTGAACTCGACATCACTTCTTTTAGACGCGGCGTGTTCTCGATCCGAGACGGGTGGGCTGCGGGCAGAGATTTTGGCTGGTATCGGGCGGCCGCCCGCAGGGAGCTTGAACGGCGGATCGGAGCGAAGAAAATACAGGTAGGCAGCGTCCTCATAGCCCCAACTGACACACGCGGGCGCGAAAGATGTCGGCAAGATTGTGCGTCGGATTATTCTGGTCCGGTAACTCTCGCGAGAAAAGAAAGAACCGCCGCAACGACCGCGGCGAAAAGTGGAAGCGGCGCACAGTCGCACGCCAAGTCGGGAAGGCCAAGGTCAAGCACGCCGCATACCGTCGGTGTGAATTGGCAGCTTGTTCAAAATGGCTCTTTGAATGGCCTCAAATCGAGTTCGTGGGTCCAACAAGCAAGCCGTCCTCCCCCTTGGAGCGAACATAGTCGGCGAAGTTCGTTGCGGCATATTCGCCTTGAATCGCACCGTCTATGACGACATGAGCGATATGGAGGCCTTTAGGCGCAAATTCGCGCGCCAGCCCCTGCGCCACAGCGCGCAACGCAGCCTTGGCGGAGGCAAAGGCGATGAAGGGCGGCCGCGCGCGAAGCGACGCAGTCGCGCCGGTAAAGAGAATTGTTCCTTTCTGGTGAGGCGCGAGCCGGCGAGCGGCCTCGCGGCCCACGAGAAATCCTCCCAAGGCATTCTGCCGCCAGAGGCCTTCGAAGAGCTCCGACGTCGTATCGAGCGCGGGCGCGGCGACATTGTTGCCGACGTTATAGACGACGAGTTCGACGTCGGCTTCGACGTCCGCCTCGTCGAACAACGCGACGACATCCTTCTCGCGCGTGGCGTCCGTCACTTTAATCAGAACTTGGCCGCCGGCGTCATCAATGCCGGCGGCTGTCGCGCGCAGCCGCTTTTCGGTGCGCCCCGAAATAACGACACGCATCCCCTCGTGCGCGAAGCGTCGTGCCAAAGCGGCGCCGAGACCAGTCTCGGCGCCCACGCCGACCACCACCGCTGTACCTTTGCTCACGAGGCGTTCCTTGACCCTGGTCTCATCGTATCACCTCCGGAGCAAAATCCGCAGCGTTCATCCGCGTTTCTCTCAGGCTCGACCGAACACGAGAATAAAGTTGTTCGCCGGCATGTCCAATATCTTCTTCAGCGCAATGCCATGTGCGTTGGCGGACCGTTCGAGATCCTTCACGTCTATCAAGCCCCACTCGGGAACCTTGGGGGCGAGGATTTCCTTGTCGAAGGCCTCGTTGGATTGCGTCGTATATTTTCCGTCGACCTTGAACGGTCCATAGATCGCCACGAAGCCGTCCTTCGTGAGCACGCGCGCCGCGACTTGCGCTATGCCGTCGGCGATAGCGACTGGCGCGACCTGGAACAGGTTGACGACGAAAATCACGTCATAGAGCCGAACCTTAGGGTCGGGCCAAGACGCGGGCGCGGTGAGATCGATCTTGATAGGATCGGCGACATTGACGTTCTTTTGATCCGCGCGATTCTGCTTGATTGTCTCGAACACCTCGACGTTATAATCGGACGGCTGAAACTGTAGTTTTGGGAAATGTGGCGCGAAATGGTTTATGTGGTTGCCCGCGCCGCTCGCCAGTTCGAGAACGTTGCCGCTCTGTGGAAAGATTTCCTTGAAAACGTGCAGAATCGGGTCGCGATTGCGATTGCCCGCCCATGCGACATAGGGGCTAAGCGGATACGGGTCGATCGGCGGCCGGTCTGCGGCTACTGTACTGGACATGGTGAACCTCCCTCGTCTCAAGCGGTGATTTGTTGCTGGTTTTGCGCGGTTCATGCGAAGAGCGGCGATGCCGGTTCACATGACTCTTTGATGGGCGACCGCATCGGCTCCTCCGTCCACGCTCATGGTCTTGGTCGCGAGCCCAAAGCAATGCGTTATTGCTGGTTTTCGCACGCGTTCTGTGAAGCCGTGGCAAACATATAATGATCAAAGCCGCACAAATGGAATTCGTAATTGTTATAGGCGCATTCCCAATTGTTATAGGCGCAGTTCCACAATTGAGTGCGCATCAATTTCGTTTCGGGGGCTTATACCAGCGGCATTGACCTTTGACTCAGCTGCTCTTCGCAACCGCTCGCTTTCGTGATTCTCTTCGGATCGGAAATGATTCGGGGAGAGTTTTATGCCGAAAGCTTTGGCAATCACGCGCGATGATTTCACTGCGGCGGATTTTCGCGAGGCGGCGCGGCGCAGCAAGGACGCCGATTCAACGCGGCGGATGTTGGCACTGGCTTTGGTTCTCGAAGGCTATAAGCGGGGAGAAGCAGGCAACCTCTGCGGCATGGACCGGCAGACCTTGCGCGACTGGGTTCTGCGCTACAACGCCGAAGGAATCGGCGGGCTCTGCAACCGCATGGCAGGCGGCCCGAAACCACGCCTCACCCCGGAGCAGGAGGCTCTGGTGGCGGATCTGGTTCGCAAAGGGCCAGACCCTGCCGTGGACGGCGTGGTACGTTGGCGCCGGGTGGATTTGGCCCGCGTGATCAAAGCTCGGTTCAATGTGACCTTGGCCGAGCGCAGCGTCGGCGCGATGCTGCGCCGGCTCGGGTTCCGGCGCCTGTCGGTGCGGCCACGCCATCCGCAGCAGGACCCGGC
>PLUZ01000012.1 GCA_003162995.1 Methylocapsa sp.
CTAATCAGAGTGCGCCAATCACTGATTAATTAATATTCGCGAGGAGACTTAGCTTTTTCAAGCGCTTGTCTAAATTTTGGCCAGGAATTCCCCTGGATCCGAGCCCGCAACCAGCAGTACGCTAATGTAAGCAAGTAGATATTTGCTTGCTTCACTATCTTGAATTTGCTAGAACCTACACTCCGGTTTTTCCACGAGTGTGCGATAACTGCAAAATGCGCTTTATTGTACACAGTGCTAATAGACATTTCTATGGTTAAGTTGAAGTTTTCGGCGAAAAGCGGTTTAATTGAATCTATAACTTCTCGTCTGTAACATTTAAATCCATTTGTGAAGTCATCATACTTAACCTGAGTAACGAATGCGATCAACTTGTTGCCAAGCCGATTGAGAAATAGTTTAAGGCGCGGATAATCGACCACCTCTGCTCCTGGGGCGAACCGGGTACCAAAGGCACAATCGAAGCCTTCTTCAATCTTTCTATAAAACGCAATAATATCCTCGGGAGTTTCAGAGCCATCGGCCATCACAATAACTACCGATTTGCCACGGAAAAACTCCAGCCCCCAACGGACTGCGATACCGTATCCAGGGATAGGCGGGGTATTAACATACCATAGCTGCTCGTAGGTCTCGGCCAGTTGCTGCAACACGCGTTCGGTTTGATCTGTGCTGGTATTGTTTACACACAAGATTTCGAAAGAGATTCCAGTCGGGGCGAGTTTCTTAAGTAAATTGCACACAGTGCTCTCGATCCCGTCTTCCTCGTTGTGGCAAGGTATTAGGATTGAAATATCCGGTCTGCTATCCATTTGGGAGTTTCTCTCGCTTGGCGTCTGGCTGAAAATGATGTGGCAATTTCAAAGGGGTGTGATCCCGTCGGAGTTGCGACGATTCGTTCGCGACCGCATTGTTCCGCGCTTAACCCACGCTCATCCGACCGGACAAGGATAACCTATGTGAACAGTACATAGCCACAATTATTGCCAATGTGGATCCGCGCCATTCCCGCGAGACCAAACCCGCCATGAACGATCTTACGCCACCTCTGCCTGGCACGTCACCTGTCTCCGGCAGGACCGTTGTCGCCAAATTCGACGGTAGTTTGTTGTCGTCGGACGACTACATTCTGGTATTGCGCGAGGTCGGACAAAGCCTTTGCGTCTCCGCTCGCCGGCCTGCCTGCCTGGGTAGAAGACCCGTATGTGCCTGATCGGGCCCCGACAGTCAGCCTCGCTGATATCATTCGTTTTCGACCGACAATGACCGCGGCAGACTACGAAGAGGGTACGACGTCTCTAATCCACACGACGATACCATGTTCACGATGCAGCGCCTAGCGCCAGCCAAACGAGAGCTGTGTTCTCATTCGGTCATCGTTCGTATGGAGACTCTATCCAAAACTCGCACGTTGCTGTGCTTGGCCGCGGCATGCCGATCGTTATTGCGAGTCCTTCCTATAGGTTTCGAAACACATTAGGGTGGTTTGAAGGTGATGGTTGAGAAAAGCAGCGCGGCCGCGATCGACGTCGATACGATCGTCATAGGTGCAGGCTTCTATGGCTGCGAGATCGCATTACAGATGAAGCAGCTAGGGCACGAACGCGTCGTCCTGGCCGAGAACAGGCCGGGCATCCTCGAACGCGCCTCCTTCGTCAACCAAGCCAGGGTACATAACGGCTACCACTATCCTCGTTCGATTCCCACGGCTTTACGATCCCATGTGAATTTTGAGCGGTTTGTCGAGGTGTACCGCCATGCCGTCCTGTTCGATATGACCATGATCTATGCGATTGCCAAAGGCTCTCGCGTAAGTGCGTCCCAGTTTGTCCGCTTTTGCGAGACGATGGGTATCCCCTGTCGTGAACCACACGTCCGCTTGGTGCGTTTATTCGAGCCGGGACTCATTGACGAATGTTTTCTCACGCATGAGATCGCCTTCGATTCTCGACGTCTTGCCGACGACCTATCCCGCCGGATTACCGAGAGTAAGCTCGATTTGCGGCTCGAATCGCGGGCGCATGTCGTTGGCGCCGATGACCGTGCCGTGACTGTCGCGGTGGGGGCAAGCACATTCCGTGCGCGATTCGTGTTTAATTGTACTTATGGCGAACTTCCGTTTGCGGGCGTTGCCTTGCGTGCAGGGATTAAACGGGAACTGACGGAGATGTTGCTGTTGCGTCCGCCCCACTTGCTCGCCAAAGTGGGTGTCACTGTCATGGATGGCCCCTTCTTTTCAACGATGCCTTTCCCTGCTGTTGGCCTGCATTCGCTTTCGCATGTACGCTATACGCCGCATTGGGCCGTGAACGACAACAATCTTCGCCACCTGACCCCTCTCCGCAGCAACGGCATAGCCATGCTTCGTGAGGCAGCGCATTTCCTGCCCTGTCTTGCCGCGGCCGATCCGATCCGCTCTATATTTGAAATAAAAGCGATCCTAACGCGCAACGAGGATGACGACGGCCGTCCAATTTTAATCGAGCAGTCGGAGGCATCCCCCCGCATTTGGTCTATCCTCGGCTCGAAGATCGACAACATCTTCGATGCACTGGATTTTATAGCTCATCGTGACTGGACATGGTAAAGTGTCCTAGCAATAAGGTTGGCGATGGTTATGAAACTTACGTCGCTGACTGCGGTGTTCATCGCGCGTGACTTCTGCGCGCTCATCAAAACTGTGCGGGCGCTGGCGGAGCGGGTTGTCGATGTTAACATCATCATTGTCGCCAATGGCGCCGGCAGCGTTACCCCGATGATCTGCTCTTCCGCAAACTTGCTGCGCTTCGTAGTCCGGTCCTTCCTTCGCTCCGGATTCTACAAAGCTTTGGAGGAAATTCAGGGGCCACATTACCCCGCGCGTCCATCCCAGACTAAAACTCTAACTGGATCACCGAGTAGGAGCAGACCCCCTCGCTTATTCCGCTGTTCGAATATTTCAGGCCAGCTTCCTGTTCGCCGGTAGCGGCGTCAAAGAAATTTGCGTGACAGCCGATTCTTGAGCCATCTTTGACGCAAAAACTCGCGGACGCGAGCGCGGACCATTCGCTTAACCTGATAATATCTTCTTATTATTGGGTAATTCATTTCGACGAGTTGTCCGTTCAGAAGAATGATTCGACCCGCCTCCGGATTCCTGCTGGCGATTATGCGTGATGCTATGACTGGAAAATGGGCGTTATCTTGCCCAACAATGCCTCCGCAGAGGGAAAGGAGAATTAAGTTTTTAAGTGCTGTAAATGTTTCTTGTTGGGCCAGTTCGGGGTTATGAAACAGCATTTTGTGATTAGCATTATTGTATCTCTTTTCAGTTTCATCGAAAATAAGAGTGACGCCGGGGGGCAAACGAATTTCTTGCATGGCATTTTGACTGTCACTTGCCAAGAACAGTGAGTCAAACGGCCAAACTTGATGAACCGCGCCGATCGCGCGGTTCACTTCGGCTGCAGGTACATAAGCGTTTTCGACGGATTTGTCGCCGCGCCGCAAATGGACGCCCAATGTGGTTAGGCTAATTCCTAACCGCTTTTTCTCGGCATCGACCATCGACTGGGCTGACGGCAACAGGCGCATCCACGCGAAGATCTCGCTCTCAACATTTGCGTCACTATCGATGCCGTATCGTTGGACAAATTTACGGTGGATCCAATCCTCAACTCGATCCGCAACCGTATCCAGGCGTTTCACGGCGGTGAGATAGTTAAATCGGAGAAATGCTGCTTCCTGCTGGAGCAATGGATCAAAAAGATCAACAGCGGACCAATCCATGTTAGTGGGGGCATTCGAATATTGGGGCTCAAATGTTTGCAGATATGGTGGATCGGCGTGACTGCTAAAGACCGCTTTTCTATCGAGAGCCAGCGCGAGCTTAAGTGCTAAAAGACGCCCCGAAATTTGTCCTCCGAATCCTATCGGCAATTGTTCAATAAAAATGTATTTCGTTACCCGACCATATTGAATTCGATTCAATTCTTGACTGATCGGGAAATGTCGAACTTTGGGCTCGGACGGATTGTTCAAGTCGCTTCTTGATACGCTCATCTAAATTCCACTTTTGACCTTTTAATTTTGCTCGCCTCCCGATCTATGGAGGATCGAGAAGCAGGAAGACTACGACATGATGCTGTATCATACTGCATCGCGATGAGATTGTCGCCGCCTGAGCACTCGGGCGACCGATTGGGTCCCGACGAATGGCCGCTTGATCGGTACTTTGGTGGTAAATAGGCGAGGGAAGGCATGGAGAGACACTCCATTATGAATGTCAATGACTAGAGGATCGAAAACAGCCGAAACACAAGCTCATTGCTTGCTGCAAACTAAACAATCATGTGAATCCTAGTTTAATTCTGAAAGAAAACGCTCCATTGCACCTTTGAATCCAAAATGCGAAACATCATTGTCACCAAGCTGCAATATACATTATTTAAAGCAAAAAACAACGCGAATATGACCAAAAAGCGCAACTTTTGACTGATCTTAGACAGTCTGCGTCAGCAACTGATTAAACGCAGAAAGCAATTTGTGCCAGAAACTGCAACGTCGGCGTAAACGACAGCCAAAACGTCAAAACCACCGAGGGCGCTCGAGGGTCTGACGCCGGCAAGAAAATCAATGGCCGCAAGCGTGATATAGTGACCGATAGCTTAGACTTCTGAGGCTCGGCTTGCCCATCTACTCAATGTTGGCGATGCGATCTCCCGGTTCCTTTTTCAGGACGAAGGAGATGGAGCTGCCGGACACGTGGCCGCGAATAGTCTAGAAGCGGCCGCTGAAATGGACCGCACAGCGGAACGTCGTGGCTTGCGAAATCGTATTGACAAGCCAAGGGCGCTGGGGCTTCCCTTTGGCCGAAATTGTTCTCCTCACTCGGAGGGAATTGTGAAGCATTTTATATGGGTAAGATGGGCACTTGTCGCGTGCGTACTACTCGGTCTGAGCGTCCCTTGGTTATATTTAACATTATTGAATAACAAGGATATAGTTAGGTCAATATTGAGCCAAATTCCGACAGGCCCTTACCTCATCGATGCATATCATCATTTTGTACCAACGCCGCGAGAAGTGAACGATATCCCTTATTCCATATTCAGTCTTAAACCTGCCTGGGAAATTGAAAACCAAGCAGTTCGAGACGCCTTACCTGATTTCAGCGTCATTCGAGGTCTGAACCTCGACAAATTCCCTTCTACTTCGATTCCGTCATCCACGCGGTTTAACACTTGGGAAAGAAGCAATGCAGATGCATTCTCGAGCAAATACTCAGAACTTAATCAAATAAATGTTTCCAACGTAAAACACTTAGTGCCAGCTTGGACTTATCATTCTGGAGAACAACTACTCAATGCAAAAATATGGGCGACGAACGTCGAAACAAATCCAATAATTGCAGATCGAAAAATATTTGTTACAACGCCAGCTGATTTTTTGGTCTCACTTAATGCAGTCAACGGGACGGAGATTTGGAGGACGAAACTTCATAGACCAGCAAGACGGGGGCTGCTGTGGTGGGGTGGAAACGCGGTTTGTGCTCCCAGATTATTTGTACCTACTACAAACGACGGCGTTTATGCCGTTAATCCTGAAGATGGCAGAATCATAGGTGAATTCGGAGACCACGGCCACGTCGGAGACGCGGGATCAGTTGTCGCGCCGGCTGTCGACGGCAATATTCTTATTGTCGCGACTTTAGCCTCGACGGTAGAGGCCTATGACGTCGTATCTGGGAAATATTTATGGAAGACACCGCTGCTCAAGAAATCTGACTCATTTTTGCCGCCTCCTTCCCAAGACTTTATGCTAGACGGTGCAGTTCCTTGGAGCGGATTTTCATTGGACAGGGCGCGCTCACGTATATACGTGAGCACAAGTGAAGCGCGACCAGGGTTGTATGGCGTATCCCGCCCAGGTAAAAATGATTATACAAATAGTATTGTGTCAATTGATATAGCCACTGGAGAAATAAAATGGTCCTTTCAAGAGGTGGCGCATGATTTATGGGATTTCGATCTTCCCGCACCTCCGATTCTGACAACTATACGACGGGGGGACAAGCTCATCGACGTTGTCGCAGCTGTTACCAAAATCGGCAATACACTCTTGCTCGACCGCGACAGTGGTAAGCCTATTTTCGATTTTCGGTTACGAAAGGCGCCTGTTTCCCGGGTTCCTGGCGAAAAGACGTGGCCGTACCAGCCAGCCATCGAACTACCGGAGCCTTTCGGCGAGCAGGTTTTTCTACCCTCGGATGTCACAAATATCAGCGAAATTCAGAGAGCTTCTGTTGAAAGGAAATTAAAGAACGCTGAATTTGGATTTTTTGTTCCGCCTGCGGTTCAGGGAACAATCGTTAGCTTTGGTTTGCATGGGGGCGCTGAGTGGCCTGGAGCGGCGGCTGATCAAGCGACCGGGACACTGTATGTACCGTCGAATAGATATCCTTGGATTGTTCGCCTTTACTATAGGGATCGATTGTCAAATCCCATTCGCTCGACCGATCCAGTAGGAGACAAGCTATACCAAGAAAAATGTGGAGGTTGTCACGGCGTCGACAGAGAAGGCTACTACGCGAATGAGTTTGAAGGTGACAAGTATTATCCCTCATTGGTTGGGATCAGCGTTGCCAAGGATAGCAAAAAAATTGAATCGTTTCAAGAAAACCACTCCGGGATCGACGGCTTAAAAGACGTAAGTATAGATGAGCTGGCGCTTATCAGTCGTTATTTAAGTGCTGCTGATCATATCAGCGATGATAGAAGGTCTTTGCAGCTCGCTGGCGCATCGCAATTGCTGCTGGATAACCAGGGTTATCCGGGTTCACAACCACCGTGGGGAAATATTACAGCAATAGATCTCAATTCCGGTAAGAAGATATGGCGGGTCCCTTTTGGAGAATACCTTGAACTTACCAAAATGGGAATTCCTATTACTGGTCAGCCCAATTTTGGCGGGCTCATTGTGACCAAAGGTGGCCTCATTTTTGCTACGGGAACGATTGACAAAAAAATAAGGGCTCTTGATTCAACTTCTGGAACTCAATTGTGGGATTATGATTTACCAGCGCCCGGGAGTGCCCCACCTTCTACATACGAAATTGACGGAATCCAGTATCTTCTGGTCGTGGCAACAGGCGGTATTTATGCGAACTTCAAAGATCACTCCGACGCAATAATAGCGTTTAAACTTGGAAATTGACTCCATCCTGTGGGCTCACAACTTTAGCAGATCGCTGGTTGACGTGACCCCGATAAGCAGCGATGGGTAGAATCCTGCTGAGTTGAGCCCATTTGAGTCGGACGTGTAACGGGGTGAGGCGCGAAGCTTCCCCGTTCCGTAGCGGCGTACCCCGTTACCGGGACAAGTTTGTCCGCGTAGGCCATTGGGGTCATCCATCCAAGTCAGGAGTGCGGCCGATTGGCGTTGTGATCGGCGCGTCACCCAGCCAGGATAACCCGGGCATGGACGATCGAGCTGAACAGCGACTCGTTGAGCAACTCATTCGCTGGCGGCCGTTAAAGCTATCGACAAAGCCATTCTGCATCGGCATGCAGGGTGCGATGTAAGGCTATTCTCAGGCCATGATGGTATCCAGCTCGCGGGCGACGCGCACGCCCGGAATAATGTATCGGCGATGAGCGCCGGGCATTCAGGGTGCAATCGGCGACGACGCGCAGGATGCGGAAACGCTGGCCGCGGGTTATCTGGTCCGAGACAAAGTCAAGCTCTTTTCCCGGTAGAGCCCGTAAATGCGCTTGCGGTTCATCGCGTAGCCCTCCCGTCGCAAGAGCACAAGCAGGCGCCGGTAACCAAACCACCGTCGCTCATGCGCCAAGGCCCTGAGCCGTTCGCAAAGGGGAGCATCGTCGGGAGCGCTCGGCCTGATAGTGCACGCTGGCCCGGTCGCAGCCAATGATGCGGCACACCCTCCGCTCGCTCATCTCATAGGCTGGCGCAAATACGCGACGGTCTCGCGGTGTGCAACGGGCGTCACCATTTTTTCCAAGCAGATCCTTCAGCCCAGCATCGGCCAGCATGGCGTCGGCCAGGAGCCGCTTCAGCCGCGAGTTCTCGCCTTTTAGCGACTTCAAATCGCTTGGCCTCGGAAACCTCCATCCCTCGCTACAAAATCCGTTCGTTTTAATCCCTTCGGACGTTACGGGATTTTGCTTTCGCTCGCCGCCGTACTTGGCCTTCCACTCGTACAAAGCGGCGCGCTCATTCCGTGTTTACGACACAGCTCGGCAACCGAAACTCCTGTCTCCCTCACCTTCAAAATCCCGATAATTCGCTGTTCCACAAACCTGCTGCGCTTCATAGTCAGGTCCTTACTTCGGTCCGGATTCTATGAAGTTTTGGAGGAGATTCAGGGGGCACGTCAAACCCTACGAACTCAGAACACCATCTATCGTTAGTGGCCTCGATATTCCGATCCCCGTAAACGGTGTCTGCGACCGCCTGTAAAACCAATTCATCCCCCCGGCGAGGTTTGGCGACCATCTCCTCAGGCTTGTGGCGCCTTCTCGGCATTGCGGTCCTCCTTCTTTTATCCAAAGACATATCTTAGGGTAGACCAGTTCTACGGGGTGGATCATTCCGGTGAATTGGTATAAAGTTAATAAAAAAAGGGGTCTCATTTAGGGGCCCAGTCGTTTGTATGGTGATAATTGAATTATCACAATCATAAAGCGACAGATACTCAATACAGCATATCATGCTAAAAGTTTAAGCTTATCTTCTGGCATAAAAGTGCTGTCTTGCCGGAAAACTTATGTATAGTTGTATCGAAGCCAAGCTTCGATAGGCGGTGCTGGTGAAAGGGTGCGATAGATGCAACGTGATATCTCTGCTCTTGATCCAGAAATTCATTTTCTTGGTTTGCTATTCATAAATCATACCGAGGAACATTGGGTAAATATAAAAGACAATTCAGCAGATCCTCTTGATATATACTTAGGCTGCGCAGCTCTATGCGCCAGCTCGGCGGCGGCTTCGGGGCATCGTTTCAGCCTTGTCACCAATGAAAGAACAATCGTCATTAGGCGCCTGCAGAATGCAGGCTTTAGTAATGTGCCGGTTATTTCTTTCGATTTTCGGTGGGAAATACCAAAGAGCATCCCTTTTTACTCCGCACATTTCAAGCTCGAGTTGATCGAGGCAATTGCAGCGGCACGATTTGGCGACCTTGTCTGTTTGATCGATATAGACACTGTATTTATCAGCCCCCTCCGTAATGCGCTCTGTTACCTCGGTGGGTGCCTAATGGCATATGATATTTCCGACCAGATTTTTCCTCACTTTGGATTTGACCGAGTGCAAAAAGACTTGGAATACGTAGCAGCGTTGCGTCTGGACGATCCGCGCTGGTACGGTGGCGAGTTCTTGATGGGCAATGCGGCGAGCTTTGGTCAATTGAGCGAGTTAATTGCGGCGTGTTGGGAGCGATATACGCGAAATATCGGCAGTTTTCATCATACCGGCGACGAGATGATCGTGTCGGCAGCGCTTAACTTAGCGGTGCAAAAGGGCATCCAAGTGGTTGATGTGGGTCCTCTGAAGGGAATCGCGCGTTGGTGGTCTAGTCGAACGGGATTTCGCCAGAGCACATTTGACAAAGTACAAACTTCATCGATCCTCCACTTGCCGGCAGACAAGGAGTTTTTGGCTAGTCAGGCGAAGTTGCGTTATAGTTCAGCAACATTTCTCGCATCTTACGAACGATATGCGCGACCAAAATTGTTCATACGGCATATTTACGATGTGCTATCCTTCCGGCGCGAGTATCCGCGCAAATACGTCGGAGTTCTCAGAGCCGTTCCGAGAAAGAAATGAATCCCTGGAATTGTTTGTCATTCCACCGCTCGGATAGAAGGAGTCGCGACGTGGCACCTGCTTTACGCGACGGTGCCCTTCACGAGTATGGATGACGAGCGTCAGCGGTCGACGTTAGTCGTCGAATTCCCGGCTGGCTATGACGTCCTTCCAGTGGCGGCCGCGCATGATGAAGTCGCTCCAGACTCCGTCGTGCGACTGTAGCGGGCGTGATTGGCGGCGATCTTGCCAATAGCGGCGAGGATGGTGTCATTGCGCCGATACATTACCTGTTCGACCAAAACGAATCTCTGCTTTTTGCCTATAAGCGAGGGTCTCAGCTCGGAAATTGGTTCGCATGGACTGCGTCGTCTGAGACAGGTGACAGTCCAGGCAGCGGTAGAATAAAATCGATCGTGCCGGATACAGTCTTACGTGGCGCGACTTGGTGTCGATATCCGAATCGGGGGCATGCTACAACTGCCAACCTTGCGCTGCACTTATCGGGCTAGGACCTTGTGCTATTTAGCTGAATACAGGATCGTTCATGACGCATTTAAATGAAAAAGTATCCAAAACTACGCGGCGTACCCTTCTCCAAACCACTGTTGGCGCCCTTGGCGCGTTATCGCTCCTCGGATTGAGCGCTCGTCGCGCGAAAGCGGAAAAGGTATCAAAGGCGGCGGTAGCTTATCAGGATTCGCCAAAGGGCAGCCAACGCTGCGATGATTGCGCGCTGTGGGAGGGACTAAATTCCTGCAAGCAGGTCGAGGGCGCAATCAGCCCAAGTGGCTGGTGCAGGATATGGACGAAGGCAAGCTAAGACGCCTTTTCGTTGTTCGAAATTGCGCACCCGGGCTGCTCTCAAACCGGCACTTTGGCCGATCTGCTCCAAGCAGGACACTTTTAATAACTCGCCAATTTGGTTCGTTTCTGATTTCATTGGAGTGGATGAATCGGAGGTGATTCCGTGCGAGATCAGCCGGGGTTTTTCGATGTCGATGATCGTTTGAAGCGGCTGAGCAATTTTGGCGATCGGCTGGAAGGGTTCCGTGCGGCGGTGGATTTCGAGATGTTTTGCCCTGACCAGGACGCGGCGCTTGCTTATTCCGATGGTGCGCGAGGCGGGCGTCCGCCATTCGATCCTGTGATGATGTTCAAGGTTCTCGTCATTCAGACGACGAACAATCTCTCGGACGAACGCGCCGAGTTCCTGATCAACGATCTCTTGTCGTTCATGCGTTTACAAGCTGGTCGCGAAACCGATGTAGTGTTTGTTTGTCGAATTGCTCCTCGGATTTCAGCTCGACGAACCGCATGGCCGGTCTCGTCGCCGCTTCGGCGCTTGCCTCGGCATCGCCATTATCGTTCTTCTGCGCCTTGACATAGCGCCGCACATATTTAGGCGGCATCAATCGAACAGTGTGGCCATGAGCCGCAAGGATGCGCCCCATGTGATGGGAGCCGCAANNCAGCTTGGCGCAGAAAGCAATAACCGTCTCGCGCCGCATGCGGCGCCTGACCGACACTTTCCCCATTAAATCCAGGCCAACGAGGCTGCAGCTATTCTTGCCAAGATCAATTCCCAGTATCGCGATTTTTATGGCTTCGTTTCTCATGAATGACACGCCGCCAGTCTAGCAGCGCCCTCTCAGTAGGGGCGGGCCATCCATAAAGGGGAGAGCAATAGCAGGCGATCGACCGTTCAAGAATCGCAATGCCAACGGCCGTTTTCTCTCCATCCTGCTGACTGGGGGTGAAGCACACGACTGCTCGGTGGCGGAGTGGCTCATCCACAAAGGCAAAACATCGAAATATCTGATTGGCGACAAAGAATATAATAATACTACCTCACGCGTGCAGCTGCAAGATCGTGGAACGTAGCCTGTCATTCCCAATAGGAGCTGCAGAAAACAACCGTTCAGCTTCAACTAGCGCCTCTCCAAGGCCGAGAATGCCTTCGGCAGACAGAATTCAGACGCATCGCAATGTGCTACGAAAAACTGGAGCACAATCACCATACCTCTGTCTGCCTGGCCGCAGCACTGGTATGGTGGCTTCAATGAGTCTGGACTCTAGTTCAGACATTTAATTTGATGGTTGGATGTCACGCAACATGAAAGAACAATCAGTTGTGTTCGTTTGGGAAAATTTTGGTCCTGCCCATCGGGATCGCTGCGAGGCTGCAGCTTTGCTCCTTCCGCCTCCCTGGATCGTTAAAGGCATAGAACTTGCCAACAAAAGCATTTCCTACGATTGGGATTCCAGCGAGGAGGTCGCTTTCGAAAAAATTACGCTCTTTCACGGTCGGTCGATTGCTGAAGTTCCAATCCTACAAAGAACGTGGGCAACGTTGCGTGCCTGCTGGGGCATGCGTCCTGCGGCATATTTCTTCTGTCACTATGAGCAGCCAGCGACCTTCATATGCGCAATGATCTTGCGTCTCTGCGGATACCGAGTGTTCGTCATGAACGACTCGAAATTCGACGATTATCAGCGTTATTTTTTTCGTGAAATGATCAAAAGGATTTTTTATTCACCCTATCAGGGCGCATTGGCTTCGGGCTCTCGTGCCAGAGATTATATGCGTTTTCTCGGCGTTGCCGTGTCGAAGATCCAACTCAATTATGATGTTTTGTCGGTCGAGCGGATTCGTCGGCTCGGACGATCAGCTCCAGCGCCCCAAGGCCTCGGGCATAAAGAACGTCACTTTACGATAATTGCCCGCTTCGTGCCCAAGAAGAACATTGTCATGGCTCTAGAGGCCTATTCGCTCTATCGAAAGAGCGTAGCCTCGCCGCGATCGCTGCATCTCTGTGGGTCCGGGCAGCTCGAAGCAGACTTGCGTAGAAAAGTCGACGAACTCGATTTAGGCGGTAGCGTTGTCTTCCATGGCTTTGTTCAAGCGGAAGGCATCTGCCATATCCTTGCCAGCACATTGGCATTGCTACTCCCGAGCATCGAAGAGCAATTCGGCCATGTGGTTATCGAGGCTCAGGCAATGGGCCTCCCTGTAATCCTATCACACAACTGTGGTGCTTGCGACCTGTTGGTTCGCAGCGGCGTGAATGGATTTGTAATTGAACCCGACAATCCACAAGGTATGGCTTTTTTCATGTCTCTGCTATGCGCTGACGAAGAGCTGTGGCGAAAGATGTGCTTGGCAACAAGATCATTTGTCGCACAAGGCGACGTACGTCTGTTCGTGGAAGCAGTCGCATCACTGCTGGGAGTTAGTGTTTCAATGTCCGGCGCCAGCGTTCGCGCTGGCGCTTAACCGGCCATCAAACAGCCATTCTCGCTTAAAAGCACGCGGTGCGTGCTACGCAGCGGCTAGCGTATCTTGCGGAGCTTGTTAATCCACACATTGTCCAGAACATTGACCGTCAATCCCGCTCGGGAACTCGGTGTGGATGATCCCGCGTCATAAGACGGAACCTGTCAACACTATGATTGACTTGCCGGAGAGACCCGCGGAAATCCCTGCGGTATAAACAGCCGTAACCGTGTTCCTGATAATGCTGAAGGTCACCATGCAGGGTTCAGCGTCTCGGCCGTGAAAGTTACATTTAAGCAAGTGCTCATCGGTTGTCGAAGCGCCGCGTTATGCAGACTGGCAAGTGTTTCCTGTCCCGAAAGCAGACATGGAGCAACACGGCGCGGCGGGACAACGGGATAAAATCCGGTCATCCGTGGCGGTTTAAAGCCACCTGTTGAGTGGATGCAATTCTCTCCGCGAAATACGCCTGCTTCGAGAGGAAATAGCTTTCGAAATAACGGAAGCTCATAACGCTCAACACGAAGAGTATCAAGAGATAGGCCGCGAAGGCTGTCCACCATGGAACGCCTCCAGCGAATATTTCCTCGCCCCATACAAACCTCAGGCCTCCTCTGTATATGGCTAAAAGCGGAAGGTGTATCATGTAGATGCCGTAAGAAATCTTTCCAATGAAGTTCAATGCAAGGTTAGATAGCGGTTGTACAACGTAGGGAACACGGCAGAGGATTCCGATAATTAGCAAACAAGTCATGATATTAAGCATCGAATACAGCAGAATCTGATCAGTCTCACCTTGGACATTCACTGAAAACGCTGCCGCCAGGGCAGAGTGGAGCGAGGTTCCCCGCATATGTATATTGATTAAAATATAGCCCGTGAGTATCGCTGCGCCTGCGGCGACGAGCCAGCCGAAGTGGCCCCTGAGCCAAGCGCTGGTAGCAACTCGGTGACGCTCAAGCGCAATCAGGCAGCCTCCGGCGAATGCGTCGAAGTGGCCTGGTGAGAACTGGTAGACCGCGTTCGCAACATGATCTGGCGACATCCCTACAGCCGAAGCTGATAGCGCGGTAGCGTATCGGACCGCTGGAGCCACCACAATGATCGCAATGAGCAGACGCCGCAGCTGCCGCCCAGATAAGGCAAAGAACAGGACCGGATAGATAAAATAGAATTGCTCTTCAACGCAAAGGCTCCAATAATGGCCGAATAGGTCGGTGTTCTGGTAATAAGTGGAAATGCGATAGAAATTATAGGTGGCCGTCAGTAAGTACGGAATGTGATCAATATATTGATGATTTAAAATAATAAATGGTATCGAAAATACAATAAGCAATAAATAAAGCGGCGCAATTCTAAGGACTCGTTTAATATAGAATACTTTCATCTTGCTCGATATGCTGTTACCTATCAAGCTAGATGATAGTGATATTGTTATAACAAAGCCGCTTATGCCAAAAAATATCCAGACACCAACCCAGCCTAAATCTAATATTCTGTTATGGAACAGAATAACTGCGATGACAGCAATAGCTCGTAATCCATCTATTCCTTCGATTTTCTTCGTCACCATATAAGACTCATACCATCTAAAATTACTCATACATTCTGAAATTACAGTGCACAGTCTGAAATTGTGGCAAGGTACTATGCTGGAAACACTTCTCGACCAAATTATGCTAATTCTCGCTAATCGTCACCGATAGGCCCATTCGGGCGTTACGACGAACATTATTTACCTGGATTCTCCCGGACATGTTGCAAACAACTTTTCCGCAAGATGAAGCGCTGGAGCTCCACCATTTGCTATGCGGCAGATTCGTCCTAGATGGCGAGGAAGATTTTTCAAAACGCGCAACGACCGCCTCGTTTTACACATGATGCTGCAGCTGGGCCATAAGCAGCCGAGCCTATGTGTAGAAGTTTTGCTGAGGACGCTGCGATTTCGGCAGACGAAGAGCGTCTTTACCAAATCGATTGTCCGAGATCCCGATTCCCGGTTCATGGGTCCATTTCGCTTGACTGCCTGACGCCAGATCAGGCTTATTGTGCAGATAAATCGAGAAATTTAATTCACAATTTAAAGCCCCGCTTTTCATGAGAAAGTCGCCAGGAATGTTCGACGAAATAAAATCGGCCATAAAAACGGTTGGCCCGCTGTACCGCACAATCAACCGGTTTCGCGGATTTAGGTTAAATGAGCCGACATTGCGAAGACCTGTAAGCATAATCGGCAGCGAATATGGTGCGTGGGGCGTCGATCTCAGTCTGCTAGGTCCTGACTCGGTGGTTTATTCCTTTGGTGTCGGAGAAGATATAACCTTTGACATTGGTTTGATCGAGGCCGTCGACTGTAATGTACACGCGTTTGACCCCACCCCGATTGCTGTTGACTGGATCGCGGGCCAAACACTGCCCGAGAAATTTCACTTCCATCCGATAGGGGTCAGCGCCATAAATGAGGAAGCGGAATTTCAAATTCCTCCCCAAAAGGGATGGCATTCCTTTAGTCTCGCGGCTGATCCTGGCGCGCAGCAGGTTGGTAGCGTAAAGTGCCCAGTACGCCGACTCTCAACTTTGATGGCTCAATTTGGTCACGATCACCTCGACCTTGTTAAGATGGACATCGAGGGCTTCGAATATCCTGTCCTTGACGATATGATCATGGCTGCAATTCGCCCGACAATGCTTTTGGTCGAATTCCATCACGGTTGCTACGGAATCTCCGCAGAAAAGACCCATACTGCGGTCCGCTGCTTACAAAACTATAACTATCGTATATTTTGGATCAGCGATTTAGGGAGGGAATATGGCTTTGTTGACCTAAACACGATAGGCCGGTGAGCAAGGAGATCTCCGAAAACTTCTGTCCTGGTGGATCGGGGGTCGATTGATTGAGATCGATCTTATGAATGTGGCCACGCACTTTCCGTCATCGCGCTGGCGATCAGTAGTTGATTGAAGACCTCCAATCGGGCAATCATTCCTCATACGGCCACCGTTTGTCATTTAGTTCGATCATTTACGAGCACAAGCCCCCGAACTCAAAATTGTTTGCGCTCCCTTTGAAGTGCTCTCCTCCACTGATGAAAATAAGGTTTGTTATGAATTGGCTCGTCTTGTTACCCTGTATCGCATTTAATGGCGTAGCAGGTTTGTTTATAAAACTTGGGACGCAACCCACTTTCAGGTTGCCTTCTATTCAGGACCCTATGGCCATAATCACCAACTGGCCAATGTTGCTCGCCGTTGCTTGCTACGCGTCCGCTTTCCTAGCATACGCCGCGGCTCTTACCCGATTGCCACTAAGTGTCGTCAATCCGATCGTCACATCTGGAACCACTGTTATGGTTGCGATTATTGGGTTCACATTGTTTCGAGAACCCATGCGGGCTACGACATGCATCGGCATCGCAACGGTCATTTTCGGTGTGTTATTAATAACCCGTAATTGAGATGCCTGAATGGCTGCGTAGTCTGCCCCCTAATTGAGGCCACACAGGAGGAGGGCGTCGACGAGGCCCGTGATCCCGAGTTTGATCGCGCTTGATAAGGCCGGTTCAAACGCACACCGTTTAGAAATAATCGGTATCAGACGGCGGCATCACGGAGCCCTTTCGACAGAATGCGGGGTTGGGCACTGAAGCATAGTGGGCGACTATCTGATCATTTTGACCCCACCGGCGCATAGAATTCCCGAACCAGGGCAACTGCGGCGTCAAATGCACTCGGCCAATCATGCATCACCTTCATTTCGATCGAAAGGGAGCCCGAGTAGCCGCTGGCCGCAAAGGCGGCGGCGATCGGCCGGTGGTCGACGCCTCCGGTTCCGAGCGGCGAGAGATTAGGCTCACTAACATGGGAATGCGCCGCTACGCGCACAGCCCGTGTCAGCACGCTGGGATCCTCGTTTTCGAGAAATAAGGTTCCGGTGTCGATCTGGAGACCAATTCCATCTGCCGCCACCTCTTCAACAAAGTCGATTGCTTCTGCGGTGGTCGTCAGGAAACGGCACCCATAGTGGCTTGAATTGGCTTCTAAGGCGAGCGTCGCGCCTTGAGCCGCGAAAACAGGTCCGATGCTGCGAAAAAACGATAAAGCGATAGCGCGAGCTTCCCTCGCCCGGAGCGCACCGGGATCACGCTGGCGCGGAGCCCCAAACACGCATGCTTTCGCGCCCACGCGCCCAGCGAGCCCTGCGACCATCGTTAGATGACTAGCGAGAACGTCGCGGGAGTCCTCCGAGGTGAATAAGGCCGCGTTATCGACATTATAAAGTATTCCTTGCAACGCGGAGCAGCGTAGACCACGCGCAGTGATTTTAGATAAAACCGCATCAATCGCCGCTTCGGAAACATTCCATTGGCCGAACGCCCAATAGGGCGCGATCTCGATTGCATCGAGTCCTTGCGCGACAGCCCGGTCGAGCGCGTCGTCGAGAGCATCGCTGGGCCATGCGATGTTGGAGATGCCGAGGCTCGAAAATGTCATTGGTTTCTTTTTTTCGGCGCGATGCTCGCGCATTCCTCATCGAGAAAACGCGCAAATGCGCCCATCACCTCGCTCGCGCTCATTATATAGCCATCTGATCCGCCAAAAAGCGGCGCATGGCACGTGCGCAAACGGTAGTGCGGCGCGGGAAACAAAGGCGGCCCCGGACGCGCCTCTGGGAAAAAATGAGCAATGATTTCGGCTATGCCGACCGGTTCCGGAAACAGATTTACGAGCGGCAGGCCTTCTGCACTGATCCGTTCAAGATCGTCCGCGAGGCGGCAAAGCGGATACCATTGAAAGATTGCGAGCGGGTTGATCTTGTCGACCTGATTATTATTCATCAGGTCATAAACCGCGTTTTTCTTGAGGCCGACGCCGAACAAGGCAGGCAGGCGGACGATCCGCACGGTTTCAAAATGGTCTGCGGCCCAGCTCTCGAGTTCATAGCGGTGCCGACCATAAGCGTGGTTTGCCATGGGATCGATATGGCTGCCTTCGTCGTCAGGGCGCGAGGGATCAGGATAGACATCGATCGTCGAGATGAGAATGAATTCCCGTGATTTCGCGCCTAAGAGGGGACCGGTTAGCCGCGCGATAGCCGCGCGATCGGCCTTGGGATCTCTGTTGGCCTGCCATTTGGCGGCTGATACACCGGCGCAGATGAGACGCTCGAAGGAACAGCCATTGATATCGGCGATATTCACAGAATTGTAGACAGCATCGAACGACCGGTCGCGCATCAGTGTACCACCGACAAATCCAGTAAAACCGATGAGTCCTGACGAATAGGCAGTCATTTGGTGTCTATGGTGAGTGGTGACGGGCGCCGGGCATATTCATCGGGCATGCCGATCTGAAAGTCGCCCTTTTCGTCCACGACGTTTAGTCTGTTTTGCCGCCGGAAGACCTGGCTTGTGACCTCGCGCGAAATCAAATGGCGCCGGGATCGCAAGGGCAGGGAGGCGAAAATCTGCATCAGATACTCCGCTATGAGAAAAAACATCAAGCTCATTAAAAAACACATGCCAGACAACTGCAAGGACAACGATGTCCAGCCGGGTGCGATATCAGGCTTTGTCAACCACATCGCGACCGCAAAGATTGCATAGAGAAGCGAACTCAGCCCGCCGACCATGCCGATATAGGAGATCAAACGCAGCGGAAATGAACTTGTCGTGACAAGGAGCCGGATGGCGCGAGAAATTCCCGGACGAAGGCCAATGCCGGGGACATAAAAGGCTGGCGCGTCAGGCAGGTCCACAATTTTGACTGGGAAGCCTGGCCCAATTTCGCTCGATCTGATCTGCACTTCGCTGTCCGAACTGGCGGCGATGTGCAGCGCCGCAGTCCGGGTCAAAAGGCGAAACGTGGGAGGATTCTCAGCGTAATGCTTCGCCGTTGCCAAATAAAAAATATGGCGGAAGATAAAGAAACAAAGCCTGTTGAACGGCCCCCGCGCAGCCGCGCGGCCGCCACGGCGGCGCCCGATGACCAGATCATTGCCTTCAACTGCGGGGGCCAAAAGCTTATCGAGATCCGCGATCTCGGCCAAAGTCGGCGTGCAAAACAAAATATAATCGCCGATCGCTTGTTCAATCCCAAGGAGCCGAGCCACATCGTCATGCTGCTCGGTGGCCAAATAGAGGACAGTGACGTCAGGGATCGCGCTGGCAAGCGCATTGAGCGTGCGGGCGGTAACGCTGCCGGCGCCATTGGCGACAATGATGATGTTAACATCGACAACCCGCTCCGCCAGCGCATCGGCCAGGGCCCGCACCGTTTCGATGGACGCGCAGAAGTCACGCGCGATGAACACCGCAGTCAGCGACGTAAGTTTCATAACCATCGCCTACCTTATTTGTAGCAGCGTCGTCTCGTGCATTTTGTCCAAGACAAGCTGCTCCAGACCTGACTCCAACTGTCACTTGCACCCGTTCCGAGTAGCACACTCGGCACATCTGAAGAAGGGACAAGGGGATGTAACCTGAAATTTCTCCTTATGGTGCGAATGGCTATCGAGATATAGATACCGGCTTGCGTGCCGAGCTTTGTGATGCGCGAACATGATGCATCAGGTTTCCCTTAAACGCGGGGGATGCTCCCCGTGTCGCAAAGAAATGCAGGTCGATCGCTTCACGCCGCGTTCAATTTCGATCTTATCGAAAAAAAAAGCACACCTGTCCCACGATGGGCCCTGCCAACTGAAACCGTATCAAACCTGGGCGGATCCTGGAAGCCTTGCTGTTCACGCATTGCTTCCTCGCGGCCTCGTTCGCGGCCAGCGTCATAAGCCATCTGCACAAGATTTTGAATTTCTTCAGCCCTTGGTAACAAAAGCTCCGCGTTCACGTTTCGCATAATCAGACCTCAAATGCATTTTCTTCGAATAGGTGTTAGAAAGTGTAATGACAACTGACCCAAATCGACATCACCCATTTGAGTGAATTTAAAAATCATCGCGTTTCTAGTGCTGGCTCGGTTAATGGTTTTTGGTTTGCTAAGTGGAATGCATGCCGGGTTCAAGCCGCGCGATTGGCAGCACCGGTTGAAGTAGCTCTGATCAGCTGTGTTCCGGTCAAAGCTCGAGTAGGCCGTTCCGGTATCATAGATGAGTTTGTAACGGCTGATCGAGACTTGGGCCTGTATCATTGTCTCGTAGACTTTGGGAGACCTTCTCGTATTTGACGGATCACACAAGCCGCTCCACGAAGACATTGTCGGGCCAGGCACCCTTACCGGCCATTCCGATGGCGATGTTGGCTTTGAGAGAACGTCCGTGAATGCTAGCTTGTGAACTGGCCGACTTAAATCCGTGTTGATGATTTCGGGCCAACTATCCCGGGAGAGAGCTGCTTCCAAAGCCTTCGCGCCGCTGCACCTTCCTTTGGGTGATGCGGTTGGGAAGGACATCGAATTGACACGCCAATTTGGCCAGCGTGTTCTCTCGCTTGATTACGGCCAAAGCCACTTTCGCCTCGAAGGCCTGTGCATGGTTCCAGCGTCGTCGTTTGCTCATTGACTCTCCTGCTCTACAGCCATTCTGACAGCGCTCATGCGGACACTTCTGGCCTTCGCCCTGGAGCGGCCCTTCGGCTTCTAGCGATGGACATGGCTGACGAAGCCGTTCTTTTCCATGAACTCTTCGTTGGCGTTCGAGCGATAAACCGTATCCCCCTCCGTTCGCCATTGACGAGAACCTAGAACATCATGACAGGATTGCATGGCGGACGCTCGCCTTGCGCACCATCGGAATAAGCAAACGTTGCGTCCAGGTCAGGGCAAAACATCTCGAAATCCACCGCCGCACGGAACCCCTCCAGTTGATCGCCAAGATCGCTCAGCCGCTTCAAGCGATCATCGACATCGAAAAACCCCAGCTGATCTCGCACGGAATCATCTCCGATACCTCCACTCCGATGAAATCAGAAACGAACCAAATTGGCGAATTGTTAGAAATGTCCAGCTGATCGACCAGCCCTGGAAGATCATGTCAATCGGCACTCGTGAATGGACATATAGGTTATCTTCAACGTGACTTCGTATAAATTCCAAGCTTCATGTGGTTTGCGACGGCTACGGAAAGCCGCTCGTCATGCTGTCACCGAAGTTCAGATGAGCGACTACAAGGGCGCGCGGCTCATCCTCGACGCTCTTCTGCCGGCCGACACAACCCTGATCGCCGACAGAGGCTATGGTTTCGCAAAGCGCTTGAAGCCACGGACGTCACGCCCTGCGTTCCACCAACCAAAGGCCGCAAAACCCCGCTCGAATGCGGCAAGAGCCTTTATCGCCACCGTCACAAGATCGAGAACCGGTTCCTCAAACTCAAGGACTGGCGGCGTATCGCCGTAAGATTCGATCTATGCGCAACGCCTTCTTCTCGGCCATCTGCATCGCAGCAGCCCTCGCCTTCTCTCTCAATCAATGAGCCCTGAGCCTAGTCAAGATAGCCGTAGCGAGCATTTGATTTGCGGTAATGGTATCGGCTCCGATAACCTTCATAACGTGACATCGTGCTCATGTTCGCCTTATTCAAGATTACGCCGAGCAGACGGTCATGAATCTCGGTCGCCTCCGTTAATAATTGTTCCGCAATATCTTTGTTGGTCCGCCCCCATTCCACGATATAAACATAATAATCTATGAACGATGTAGTAGCTCTGGTGTCGATTACTGGTGCCAGTGGCGGAAAATCCACGATCACATAATCGAACAGCTCGCGCAAATGATCAATGAAATTTTTCATCGCGTCGGAGCCTAGAATTTCGTCTGTATGGATTAGTTTGGACGAACCGGCCGTTGGCAGAAAAAACAGCCCGGTCGAAGGCTCGGTCCAGACTGCATCCGCGAACGCGATCCTGCCTGCGATGACCTCGACAGTCCCAGCGGTCACGTCTGGTACAAGTCGCCGTGACAGCGATGGATTGCGGAGGTCAGCATCAATCAGGATAGTACGCCGGCCGGCATGTGCAAGAAGATGTGCGAAATTCGATGCAATGGTCGACTTGCCTTCGTCCGGCAAAGTCGATGTAAAGCCGATCACCTTATTTGATTTCATTATGCCATTGAGGTCCATCACGACTTTCAGTGAACGAAGCCCCTCGGAAAAGCGCGATAGGGGCTCATCGAGCACGTATTGCAACAGAGGATGCTTATTTACGATCTTTCGCTCCACAATCGCAGCGCCTTCGTTGACAATTCTGGTGGAAGGAGCATTCGTCACTTTGACAATGGGCAGCGTTGCGATGCAATTGGTCTGCAAAACTTCCTCGATCTGGCTGCTGGTCCGGAAAACGCGATCAACGGCCTCACGGAAGTATCCTCCAGCAATACTCACCATTACGCCGGCGACGGTCGATATGGCCAAAACCAGTAGTGTGTTAGGTTGGCTCTTATCGGTCGGGGTAGTTGCTGCGCCGATAATCCGAGCCTCCGTTATCGGGAACGATTGTTGCTGGACGGATTCCATGTACCGTTGGAGGAAACTATCGTAAACTGTTCGATAGGCTTGAGAGTTGCTTTCCAACTCACGTAGCTGAATTTGAGCTTGACTCGTGCTCAGCGAGTCTGAAACCGAGTTGGCGAGGCTTTTCTTTATGCTCTGTTCTCGTGCCACAGCGATCTCGTAATCGCTCTTGGCGCCCTCAGCGATCTTTTTCATTTCATCGTCAATGTTGTGACGAACTTCTTGCATCAGCGTGCGGAGATTGACGGTAGCCAAGTGACCGGCGCCGTAGCGATCCGACCACATCCGTTCGCGTGCTGCATAATCGAGATATTGATTGCGCAAGCGAATAATGACTTCGCTGTGAAGCCCATCCGCCACCGACCCGTCCGCAATATTATCCTGCTTCATCACATCTTGGATTCGCTCGAGCCGAGCTTTCGCTGCGGCTGTCTCGGCGCGCGCCGCGATGAGCTGGCTATTGACCTCAGACAATTGCTGCTCGTTCATGAGCCGCCCATTGCCACTTTCAATGATATTATTTGCGCGCTTGAAATCCACGACGGCTCGGTCAGAGGCGGAAACCTGCGACCGCAATTCCTTGATCCTGTCCTGCAACCATATAGTAGCACGAAGTGTGGCTTCATATTTTGCTTGAAGTTGATCAGCGACATAGGCGCTGGCGACCGCATTGGCAATGTTCGCGGACTTTTCTGGATCCAAGGAACGGAATTTTATCTCCATAACATACGTCGTGCCCACGCGAGACACAGTACGGCGGCTGTCAAAAGCGGCAAGCGTCCGCCTAATCAGCTGCTCCTCGGAGTTGTTTTCGTCTGATTTCGAAGCGCCAAAGATGAGCTTGCGCACCACACTCAGCGGCCCGCTGCCGCTACTAATGAACTCGGGATCCTTGGTAAGTTGCAGATTATTGATGACGGATAAACTGATTTTCGGTGATTTTATAATTTCAAGCTCGGTCTGAACGATCCCAGCATCGACCACGGCATCGCCCAGGACCGATTGCTGCTGTAACACTTGAATTTTGCGGGTATCGATCACCATCGTGCTAGTGGCTGTGAAGCTTGGTGGCGTGACGTAGAGATAAAGCAAACCGAGTGAAATGGCGCATCCGATGAGAATGACAAAAAGCCAAAACTGACGTTTAAGGATCCTCATAAAAGACTTTTGTGAATCCGTCACTGACGAGTGCAGCGCTTCCCCGGGACGATAAGCCGCCGAGGGCAAAACTTTATTGATCTTCAACATGGATTCAAAAGCACCTTAAAAGATGAAATAACGGGCGAAGATACCGCCACCGCCGCCGTGAAGCTCCGCACGCCAGCGATCAAAATGATGAGTGAATTCATAAAGCATAATCGAGTGGTTTTCAAGTCAAAGGGCCCAATCTAGCAGGATGATCGCGTAAAAAGTAAGTGACAAACGGTTGACGTGATTATTCTATCGAAATCCTTTGATTCGAACCGGCCACGCGGGGGCGGCCTAGACGCTCACCCAGCTAGCCCGGCTCTGGCTGGGTTAGCCAGATAGCAGTCTGGTATGTAGGTTTTGCGAGCATGTCGGAAATCTGCGAGGGCGCCCCCGCCGCATGCCTATCGTCGCAACGGCGCGTAAGCTGTCGATCGAAATTTGACGCTATGCCACCAATGACATCGTTCAGGAGGGGGCGTAAATATCGATTTGATCCGCAATCGTCAAAACCTTTGTTGGCAGCAGTCCGGGAGATGTGACCGTCTTCCTCATTTGGAGCTCATGCTGCCCACCTACCGGGTGGGTTACGTTCAACCAGGGTCGAAGCCTCGCGCATAACGCAAACTGGCTGCCGGGTCACAGACCCGGACCGTATGAATGGCGATGCAGCGCTCGCTGTTCAGCAAACGACCACAACCTCCAAGCGGAAGTGACATGGATCACCACGGAATTCCATCAAATGGACAATAATATAATTGACAAAGGAATCTTCATGCAAAAAAGCTTGGAATCCGCACAAAGATTTCGGTCGGTGCCGGCAGCAATCCACAACTCCAACGTCGAGCGCCATCTCACCTCGCCGAGACGTCACCGACCCTTCACGGCGTCGACTCTATGGACCGGGCGCGAACTCGTCGCCTGGGTGTGGTTATAGCCGCAGATTCCAGCTAAGCCGTATCCAACTTTCGACAGCGTGACATCGCCATCACCGGTCCTGCACTTTGGCTCGAATGCTACTCTCTTGCACGACTTGCGTGATCCTCGGATATATCCCATTCCCTTGATCCTTCACTCTTCATCGTCTATGGTAGCGGAAACGCAAAAAGGTCTCGACCTGCGTGGACGCCCTATCAGAGTTACTTCACTCGGCTTTCGCAAAACTCGGAGGGGTGAGCACTATCAGCATTGCGACCCAGAACAAGTTCGCTGCACACCGCCAGACCATTTGAGCTTGAGACGATCAGTGGCGTTTTTTAATTGGCTACATTTAATTTGCCACATGTAATTGGCTACAGACGAGGTATTGCGTGTCCCTTCTTAGCAGGCTTTCGGTTCGTTCCGCCGAACCACGAAGGACGGCCGTCTTTACCGCCTTTTTCGTATTGCTCGCGCTAATCTTGTGCGGGTACGCAATCACCGGAAACCTTCGTGGTGCTTGGCGTGGCATCGGAGTCCCGAGCATGGCGCCGGCCTTCGCTGACCTACGATCCGTTACGCATTCGGTCGACTGTGTCGAACAGGGGAGGGACCCTTATGTCGACTGGGGATGCGACCCATGGGGCCGGCCCTTTAACCAACCGCCAGTCTGGCTTGCCCTTGGCAAGCTTGGCATCAACTCCAGCTGGACGAACGTTCTTGGTTTCTCTTTGATCCTGGCCGTATTCGCTTCGTTCTACCTGCTGCTGGGGACGCGAACGTTGCTAAGCGGGATATTAGCGTTCGCGGCGATGCTATCCCCATCCATTCTACTCGGATTGGAGCGAGGCAACGGCGATCTCGTGGTTTTTACCCTTCTCGCTCTGGGCATGCACGCGCTACTGCGGTCGCCAGTTTCCGTGCGGTTGCCGCTGGTAAGTATCCTGATCGCGCTACTGACGGTTCTCAAATTTTTTCCCGTGGCCGCGACGCTCGCGCTGGCGCGAGGCTGGCGCGGCTGGGCTACCGCCATAGCCGTCGCGGTTTTTTCAGTTTCTGTCTTCATTGTTGCGGTAGACGGACACCTTCACCAGATCTTTATGAACACACCGCAATCATTCTACCTTTCATTCGGATCTGGTACCTTGTTTTTCAGGGCCGCTAACATGTTGGGCGTCCCTAACGATCAATTGCTTGCGTTTCGGATTGCAGGATCCGGCCTGGCGGCAGGCCTCGGATTATCGATGTTCGTTCTTATCTGGCTCGGCCGCCTTGACCGCGTGATCGATGCTCTGCCCCATGTGGAGCTTGGTCAACCAGCCGACGACCTCGCTATCGCCTGCGCGGCTGCATTCTGTTTCGTCTTCTTGCTCGGGACGAGCTGGGATTATCGGTTAATTCTCCTGATAGGGGTTCTTCCCATAGGTCTCCGCGCCTATGACGATAGTCTAAATTGGAAAGACACATTTTTCCCGGTGATGATCGTGGCATTCCTTTGGGTTGGCCGTGTCCCGAAGCTCTTGCCGGAGATCTGGCCGATCATCGAGGTGTTGAATTGGATGCTGTTTGCGAGTCTTGCAGCGCTCGTGGCATCGGCGACAAGGATCCAAAACGCGCGTTCTGTTACGGGCTCTAGCACGAAAAACGGAATTGGGTATATTGCTGGTAAAACGCCTCGTTAAGGGTAGCGGATCGGAGCCAGTCGGCGGTCTCGCGACCGAGTCAGGCAAAGGTGCACTCTCGACGACCCATCGGCGCGGAAGCAGTACGAAGCCTTTGGTGGAGTCGGATCGTTTGATGATTTTGTGGGTCCACTTGCCGTTCTCCTTGAGCGCGGCCTCGGGTTTTTCACCGGGTAGCTGCCCTCGGCGAACGCATGTCGTAGCCAAGGGAAGCTAGCTCGAATGGATGTGTTGACGCTCCGAAAAACTAGGCGGGCACTCAGTACCAAATCGGCTCTTTTTGCTGTTTTACTGCCGCCCCCTGTCCACGGCCAGTCTGTGGTGACCGTATCAGTGATCTCTGCCGCTGAAAAATTCGCGAGTGCCAGCAAATTTCAGGTCGTCGATATAGGCCCCGGGCGGCACACAGGCGGATTTCGGTACCATGCGACACGGATTGTCCGCGTCTTTGGAGCTCTCACGGAGCTAACAAAGCGCGGAGCCAAGCCAGGCAAACAGCTCTACACTGTCTTCGAACGAGGCTTTGGGATCGCATATAATCTTATGATCGTCGGCTTGGCCCGTATGCTTGGATGTCGCATAGTCCTCCACCATCATACATCAAAACACACTCTATCGCGCTCGTGGAGGTTCATTGTTCTTGCGCGGGTCGCCGGACCTAACTGTCTGCATGTCCTTTTGTCCGAAGCAATGGCGCATAATTTGCGCAGTCTCTATCCGTTCGTTAATTATGTACACGTTAGCCACAACGCGTGCCATGTTGGCATCCCCAAGATTATGGCCAGATCACCTGTGCATTCGGACAGGCTGCGGGTTGGTTATTTAAGCAATCTTTGTGCAGAAAAAGGGTTGAATATCGCCATCGAGGCGGCCATTAAATGCCGCCAACGCGGATTGGACGTTGCGTTTGTGTTTGCGGGCCCCGCAGTAGGTGCGGAGGCGAAGAATGCCCTTTCTCGCGCAAAGCGCATTCTTGGCGATTTCCTGGAAATTCCTGGCAAGGTCAGTGGCCCCGCCAAGGCGGCGTTTTTCGAAACGATCGATATATTCCTTTTCCCTTCGCTGTACCCTCACGAAGCGCAGCCGATGGTTATTCTCGAGGCGATGAGCTATGGGCTACCGATCATCACCACGCATTGCGGCTACGTGAAAGAATTGGTGGGTGATGATGGTACCGTGCTCGATATCGACGAGGGTCTGCCTGATAGAATTGTCGAACAACTCGAACAATATGTTACGAACGGCGATCGTCGCAGACAGCGATCGGTTGATGCTCAGTCGCGGTTTCTTCAACTTCGCGCGACGGCGGCAGTGCAGCTTGACGATCTCATGAAAGCTCTCTTTGTCGTGAACTCGGATCATCGAGGGCCTGCCCCCTAGGTATTTAGTCCCAGCATTTGATAGGCGGGGTTTACCGCGAATCGTTCCGGATCTTTTGTCCTGGCGTAACTGTCCCTCGTCAGAGTTTCCGGGACATCTTGTGGCGTAAAATAAGAGATGAGCGAGCTAAGAAATCAGTGGATCAAACAGCTTCTGGAGTGGCGTGGCTTTAACCGCGCCATGGTGACAGCCGCCAACAAAAACGCAAGGATCATCAGGGCCGTGCTTTAAATGGGCGAACCGTTCGACGTTGCCTTCCGAAGACGCGCCCGGAGTTTATGAGACGAGTGAGAAAATAGACGCCCAGGTCGGACCGGCGCGCTAGGAGCATGATTCTTACCTAGGCCTCTGAGGACGACTAGCAATAGAGACATTCGTGAGAGGATTCCCCATTTGTGCTTGCCGATCTTATCGGGTGACGGCGGATAGATATATGCAACTGACCAATGCGGATCTTTCCGAAATCGGTTTGCAAAAGGAGAGCCGTCTATAGAGGTAGAAAGTCTGCTCGGAAATCCCACTTGTCGAATCAGATCCGCCACCGGCAGACCCAGTTCCAACTTCTTCAACACGACGATGATCTACTCGACCTAAAACTGCTTTCTCTTCATGGCCAATCTCCTCATCTGTCATGGGAGGAATCCGCCGGAACACCTCCTCAAAATTTGACCACTTCAGTCGTGTCAGCTCCACCGAGATGGCGGACAGTTACCGCCTTACGAATTTGTTTTTACTGGCCGCGTACCCTGCGCCGGAGGCTTTGTCCGGATCATAAGGGCGTCACGGACAAAGAGACGCAATGGTCGTTCAAAATACATGAAAATAGCGATCGCGATGAGGAGAGCGACAACAGGATTGACAACGGAACCTAGCAACTTCCCGGGGATTAGGAGGCGAACCCATTCCCGTATTGGGCCTTGGGCAAGGTAGAGAGCATAGCTGGCGCCGCCAAGCAGGAGAATGACTCGTGTCGACAAAAACGTAACGAGCCAGCTCTTGCTGATGGCAAGCTGAATGATCAGAAGTCCGAACAGGATTGTCGCCAAGGCTGTGATCTGTGAGTTCACAGAAAAGGAGAGGATTGCGACGATCAATGTGAGGGTGAGAAATGTTATCGGCCCGCGTGCAAGTGTCCTTGCTGTTTGGGGCGCCATGAACATAAACCTGCACAGTAACAGGCCGAAAACGAACTCGAAACTGCGTAGCACCGGCAACGGTAAGCCGAGGCCGTTAGGAATAAGCGGGATGCTCTGCGTTCCTGGTGTTATCGTCGGGAGTCCAAAGGCGACGATCGCAGTTCCGACGAGGATCATACCGGTTGTGATGCCACGCAACTGCAGACCTCCACATATCGCAAGGACGAGTGGGAAAATAGCGTAAAAAAACATTTCGACAGAGAGCGTCCATGCCTGCATTACCCAGGTGTAGCCAAAATTTGATGCAGCCGGCGTCCAGGACTGAAGCATGAGGAGAACAGCGACAACCCCACGTGAGTCTATTGGACTTGTTAAGACCGGCAGGGCAATGACAAGAACGAGCAGATAGACGGGATAAATTCGTGCAATACGGGCCACAGCAAATTCATAAAGCTCGATCTTTGTAGATAGTTTTCCAGTATAAGTATATGTCATGATAAAGCCAGAAAGAACGAAAAACATGCTTACGCCGTAATAGCCATTGTGAAGAAAAGTCGTCAGGGGCTTAGGCACCCCAATCTGTTCAGAAAAGCTGGCGCCGTAATGAAACATGAAAACGGCGAAGGCAGCAAAAAACCGGACACCTGTCAACGCATCTAAGGAGGGGCGCTTCGAGTTCAATAAGCCTTCATGCATCGGCGCTTCCTTTGCTGCTTTTTCAAAACAAGGAACGCTATCATCTGCTGTTCCGTGACGCATCGTCGTCAATCCCTCTAGCGCCGGCGGTCAAGATCAATCTCAGTCTACCCTAAATGCATACGACGACTTCGTCGGTTCTGGCGTCGCTGCCTGAGTTCCATAAGACAAAAATATACAGTTGCACAGAGTCGCGGTTAATAGCTATGTTTTTAAATTTGCTAAAAAGAACACATTGAACTTTGGGGATCGATGCCGCCGATATGGTGAAATCATGAGTCGGCCGTTTCACGTACCACACGATGTTATATAATATACATTTCGCATCACGACCAATAGGCCCATTCGGGGGTGCCGATGGAAATGATTTTCCATGGTGTATTGATGAGTTCACTCCTGACGAAGCGCATAGTCGGGGATCTGGGGTAGGATTTGAGCGGCAATTGCATCGTTAGCCTATCCTTCATCGCCATGAGCGGTGTATCCATGAGCGGCATCTTTTTCGATCTGCCACACGACGCGGCGTTGCTCGACCTCTATCCCGCGGTCTTTCTTTTCGATCGCATAGAATGCCGGGCTCCCTTCATTGACATCTCAGCGAAGTGCGACTTTGTCCTTGCTGGTTCCAGCCGAAGCGATCAACTTGATCCTGTCAGCACGTTTGGAGCGGAAAAATGAAAATGTCACTGCAATAGGGATTTGTCTTCAACAGTTCCACCACCTGAGCGACAAGACCATCGATTCTTTTGCGAAAATCGCGACGCCAAGCCGCGCGAGGATGGTGCAACGCCGCCAGTCGATCTGGCGATTCCGGTCCTTGGTTATCAAAACCATATCTCGCGATTGATGACCGAAATTGAGCGCCAGGCCGCTGCTTCAATATGCGGTAGGGTCGTAGACTACGAGCATGAGTGTCCGCAGAATAATCTTCAGGTCGAACCATATCGACCAATTTTCGATATACTCAATATCGTGTTCGACGCGCCGCTTCAATTTTTCGACTGTGTCGAGTTCGCCCCGCAATCCGTTAATCTGCGCCCACCCGGTGAGACCGGGTTTGTAACGTTGGCGCGCAGCGTAACTGTCGACCAGCTCCTCGAGACGTTGTCCTTCCGTTCGCGTCCCAAGCGCGTGAGGCCGTGGTCCGACCACGGACATCGACCCCTTCAAGACGTTGAAAAACTGCGGCAGCTCGTCAATGCTCGAGCGCCGAATAAGGCGGCCGACCCGTGTCACCCGTGGATCGTCCTTGCCTGTCTGGAGCGCTGCATTCGGATCAGTCTGCTCAGTGTACATGGAGCGGAATTTCCATACTTCGAAGATCGATCCATTCAAGCCCACCCGCTTTTGACGAAAGATAATCGGACCTCGGCTTTCGAGTTTGATCGCCAGGGGCACGGCCAATAGGATAGGCAAAAAGATGGCTATAGCGATCGTGGCGACGACGATGTCCTGCACCCTCTTGAGCCATAGACCCCAGTCATCGATCTGTCTGTCAACAGCCTTCAGAAAAAGGAGGTCTCCGAGGTGACTCATCTCCCATTTGTTCGAACGAACCCACTCATTATTTGGAATAACGAAGACCTGCACCGAGAATTTGCGCAGAACCTGCAAATGTTTCAGCGTGGTGGGCACGTTGATCCAAGACACGGTGACGTAAATCCGGTCGATATCTTCTCGCGCGATCCTGTCAGAAAGTCTCGCGAGCGGATCGAAGCCCTCTAGCCGCATCGTATTGGCGGTTTTCACCTGATTGTCGGTTAGCTGAGAAATCTCCTCGCGGCTTAGAGGATCGCCGAAAATGCCGACCGAGAGGGCGCGGAAAACAAAAGCACCTTTGTTGTCGAGTTCCTCGCGGATATGGGCGCGGGCCGCGACTCTGAAGGCCGGAAGGACCGCGCAAGCCAAGGCCGCCCAGGAGAGGAACCAAACTTGCGAATAGATTTGAGATGTCTTTGTCGTTGCACCTAGGATTAGCAGAACCAGGAAGGTGATAAAGAGCGCAATGATGATCCGTCCCACAGAGTATCTGACATCGAGAATGCATCGACTCTTATAGGCGCCCACGCTGAACGCCAGAACAATAAAGAGAAAGAGGGCAACTCCGATCGTGAGCGCCTGATTGTCGATAGCGGCAGACGGATAGAGACCGTAACTCGCCCCGACTTCGGTGACTAGAAAGCCAACTCCTGCCATCGTCAGAAGGTCGAAAAGCAGAAAAATCACCACACAATACTGTATCGATATCCGATTACCGCCGCTTGCGCCATCGGCTGACCAATCGGATCCGGGGAATTGCTCTGCTTGATCAGTACTTGGATAGGAAAAATGCGTTAACGGCATGGAGATCTACTCCATATGTAAAATAATGACCAGTAGCGAAGACAAGAAACGTCCAAGAGTTCAGCTCATCGGAAGCTGCAAATGAACACTAATAAAATATAACAGTTCAATTTCCAAAGAAGACGTTCCGTTATACCTTGGCGTCTCAAATGTCACATATCATCGACTGGTTGCATGCGATATACCTTATTCTAGACAAAAAACAATACAAATATTGCAAGGCAAAAATCACAAAATCTTCCGAATTGTACTATTAAATATTGTTGTGTCATAAGCTGACTTAATTTGGTTATATTATTTCTGATGATTTGTAGTAGTTCATCGGGGTTGGCGTCTAGGTTAGGAACCCATACAGAGCATTGATTTCATGATATATTTTCACCATGATTTGAGTCGCTGGAGGCGGGGGCATGGCAAGGAGTTTGTTCTGGCTGTTGGAAGAGGCATGGAATGCGCTGCAGCCCTATCTG